>PWYO01000075.1 GCA_003567835.1 Actinomycetota bacterium
ATGTATACCGCCAATTCCATGAATTGCCTTTCTGAGGCCATAGGTTTGGCCCTTCCCGGCAATGGAACCATTCCTGCCATATTGGCCAAACGGATCAGGCTTGCCAAAATGGCGGGGACCAAGGTTATGGACCTGGTACAAAAAGATATAAAGCCCAGGGATATTATCAATGCCCAGGCTGTTGAAAATGCCCTGACCGTGGATATGGCATTGGGATGTTCTACCAATACTGTCCTGCACCTGCCGGCCATTGCCAGGGAGGCAGGGGTGGACTTTTCACTGGAACTGGTAAACAGGATCAGCAAAACAACCCCGAACCTTTGCCGATTGAGTCCTGCAGGAGATGACCATATAGAGGACCTTTATTATGCAGGCGGCATTGAAGCAGTGATGGGAGAGCTTCTGGAAAACGGTCTGATCCATGGGGAGCTGATCACAGCCACTGCAAAAACAGTCAAAGAAAACATAGGCAAGGCCCGCATTGCCAACCAGCAAGTCATAAGGCGGGTTAAAGACCCTTATTCAAAAGATGGGGGGATTGCCATACTCTGGGGAAACCTGGCCCCGGAGGGCTGCGTGGTAAAAAAATCAGCCGTGGACCCCTCCATGCTCCATCACAGGGGTAAGGCCAGGGTGTACAGCAGCGAAGAGGAGGCCATGGAAGCCATTCTCTCCGGGAAGGTTTTAAGCGGTGATGTGGTGGTTATCCGCTATGAGGGGCCTAAAGGCGGGCCGGGAATGCGGGAAATGCTTTCTCCCACCTCAGCCATTGCGGGTATTGGTTTAGACAAAGAGGTGGCCCTTATCACCGACGGCAGGTTTTCCGGGGCAACCCGGGGAGCGTCCATAGGCCATATTTCCCCTGAAGCCCAGGTAGGAGGTCCCATTGCCCTCATTGAAGAAGGAGATGAGATTGAAATAGATATCCCTCAAAACAGTATAAAACTTTTGGTTGACAAGCAGGAGATTGAAAGGAGACGGTCTGGTTGGACTGCCCCTGAACCTAAGATTACGGCGGGGTACCTGGCAAGATATGCCAAAATGGTAACCTCGGCAGCCAGGGGGGCGGTTTTAGAATAAAATAGATATTTTTTTTAATTATCCGGTTTTGGTAATTGTAAATGAACCATAAAATGTTATAATCATCAAAACTGTTATAAAGTTGTTACTAACTCAATTTTAGGAGTTGATGATATGCGTAAGATTACTGGGTCACAGATGATCATAAAATGTTTAAAGCAAGAAGGCGTGGAAGTCATATTCGGGTATCCCGGAGGCAAGGTCATACCCCTGTATGATACACTCTTTGATTCAGATATCCGCCATATCCTGGTCAGGCATGAGCAGGGTGCTTCGCATGCAGCGGATGCCTATGCCCGGGCTACTGGGAAAGTAGGGGTTTGTGTATCCACATCCGGGCCCGGGGCTACGAATCTGGTGACCGGGATTGCCAATGCCCATATGGATTCGGTTCCCATGGTGGCTATTACCGGCCAGGTGGCCACTGCGGAAATCGGCACCGATGCATTCCAGGAGGCAGATATTACCGGTATTACCGCACCCATTACCAAACATAATTATTTGGTAAAAGATATAAACAACCTGCCCTCTGTGATCAAGGAAGCATTCTATATCGCTTCTACAGGCAGGCCGGGTCCGGTGGTCATCGATATTCCGGTGGACATATCCACTGCCATGATTGATGAAAATGCAGAAGGAAAAATTGACTTGCCCGGTTACAAACCCACCTATAAAGGCAACCAGAAACAGATCAAACAGGCAGCGAAAAAAATTTTTGAAAGTAAAAAGCCGGTCATCTTTTCAGGAGGCGGGGTGATTAGCTCCGGGGCCAGCGAAATACTAACCCATTTTGCGCAGAAGGCTAAGATCCCGGTTATCACTTCCATGCTGGGTCTTGGTTCCTTTCCGGAAGACCATCCGCTGGCCTTGAATATGGCAGGGATGCACGGCACAAGATATGCAAACATGGCCTTTACAGAAACAGATCTGATTATTGCGGTGGGAGCCAGATTCGATGACCGGGTGACCGGCAAGGTAAGCGGTTTTGCGCCCCATGCTTCAGTGATCCATATTGACATCGATCCTGCGGAGATCGGCAAGATCGTTGATGTTACGGTGCCGGTAGTGGGCAATGCCAAAGATGTATTAACCGATTTGAGCCAGAGATATTTTGAGCTGGATAACCGCAAAAGCATTCAAAAAAAGAAACCCTGGGTTGATTATTTGATGGGGCTGAAGGAAAAATATCCGCTGATGTATGACAAAAAGTCGCCCAACCTCAAGCCATCCTATATTGTGGAAAAGCTCTATGAGCTGACTGGCGGGGATGCTATTATTTGTACAGAAGTCGGCCAGAATCAGATGTGGGCAGCGCAGTTCTATACATATACAAAGCCCCGGACATGGATTTCCTCCGGCGGTTTGGGGACGATGGGTTTTGGACTTCCTGCGGCAATAGGGGCCAAGACAGGGCGGCCCGATAAAACCGTCATTGATATCGCTGGAGACGGCAGCATCCAGATGGTGTCTCAGGAGTTGGCTACAGCAGTCAGCAACCAGATTCCTGTCAAAATCATGCTTTTAAATAACGGTTATCTGGGCATGGTCAGGCAATGGCAGGAACTGTTTTTTAAGAAGAGATATGCCCAGACCTGCATCCGTGAATGTGTGGATTTTGTCAAACTGGTAGAAGCGTATGGAGGGGTGGGCATAAGAGTAACGGATAAAAAAGATGTTGAAGGGGCCATAAAAAAAGCGCTGGAAATCGATAATGTGGTGATGGTTGATTTCTGGATCGAAGGGGAAGAAAATGTATACCCTATGGTCGCTCCAGGCGCGCCTATCAGCGAAATGTTAGAATGGGAATATTAAGGTGGTATCTATGAGTCATATCATATCGGTATTAGTGGAAAACAAAGCTGGGGTCTTGGCCAAGATATCGGGGCTGTTCAGCAGAAGGGGATTTAATATTGACAGCCTTGCGGTGGGCACCACAGAGGATAAAACCGTATCCAGGATCACCATTGCGGTCCAGGCAGACCAGCGCGGCATAGAGCAGGTGGTCAAGCAATTGTACAAATTGATTAATGTGTTAAAAATACAGGAGCTTGAGCCCGCCAATATTGTAGAAAGGGAGCTTGTTTTAATCAAAGTGGCCACCGATGCCAAAAACAGGGCAGAAATTTTGGAAATCGTCAATATTTTTCGGGCCAATATTGTTGATGTAGCCAAAAAGTCCTTATTGATTGAGATTACAGGGACTTCAAGCAAGGTGGAGGCATTGCGGGAGCTGTTGGACCCCTATGGCATATTGGAGCTTACCAGGACCGGAAAAATAGCCTGTACCAGGGGAAGCAAAAGGTTATAATTTTTTTTCAAAGAATCGAGAAAGGGAACAAAAATGATGAAAAAATATATCATGACGCCAGGTCCGACGCCTATTTCAGAGGAAGTGCTTCAGGAACACGGAAGGCCGCTTATGCACCACAGGTCTCCTGAGTTTTCAGAAATTTTTACAGAAGCCACCCAAAAGCTAAAAAAACTGATGGATACCCAGAATGATGTGTTTATCCTGACCTCTTCAGGGACAGGCGGCATGGAGGCTGCGGTAACCAATGCTTTTTCTCCGGGGGATAAGGTGCTGGTAGCCAGTACCGGCAATTTTGGCAACAGATTTAAAAAACTTTCCAAAATGTTCGGGCTGGAATTGACCGCGATTGATTATGAGTGGGGCCAGGCGGTCAACCCTGAACATATTAAACAGGCGCTTGAAAATGATTCCTCCATTAAGGGGGTCATGTTTCAATTTAGCGAGACCTCAACCGGGGTTATCAATAATGCCAAGGCCATTGGCGATATTGTAAAAGATTATGAGGCCATCACCGTGGTAGATGCCATAAGCGGTTTGGGTGCCTCTGATTTTAAAACAGATGCCTGGAATATGGATATGGTCATAGGGGGTTCTCAGAAAGGGGTTAGCGCACCCACTGGGGCTGCATTTATAAGTGTGAGTCAGAAGGCCTGGAAGCTTATTGAAAAAAGCAGTATGCCCCGGTTTTATTTTAACCTGCTTGATGCCAGGGAAGCGGCCAGCAGGAAACCGCCGCAGACACCTTGGACCCCGGCTATTTCCATTATTGTAGCCATCAACAAGGCCATGGACATCATGCTTGAAGAGGGGCTGGGGCAGTCATTCAGGCGCCATAGGCTTTTGGCCCAGGCCATCCAGCGGGCTGCGGAAAAACTAGGGCTTAAGCTGCTGGTAGAAGATCCTCAGGCACGCGGGCATTCGGTTACAGCCATCAGGGTGCCTGAAGGCATTGACGGAAAGAAGCTTTCCTCTATGATGCGCACCAAGCACGGGGTCACCATTGCCGGAGGACAAGGAAAATTAAAAGGAAAAATATTTCGGATTGGCCATCTGGGGTGGTTTGGCATGTTTGATGCAATCATTGCCATATCCAGCCTGGAGATGGCTTTAAAGGCATTGGGCTATGATCTGGAAGTAGGCGCAGGGGTGGCTGAAGCCCAGAAAGTATTTTATGAAAACAATTATTTTGGACATTAGAAAGAGATGAGTATGGATAAAAAAATATTAATCACAGACGGCATTTCTCCACAAGCTAGGGAGAAGTTGGAAAAACATTTTACGGTTGAAGAAAAAAAAGGCATTGATCCGGAGGCGCTGAAAGAAATAATCGGAGACTATAAAGCCATCATCATTCGGAGTGCTACCAAGCTGACTGCTGATATCATAGAGCATGCACACAATATGGAGATTATTGGGAGGGCAGGCATCGGGGTGGATAATGGGGACCTTGATGCAGCCACAAAAAAAGGCATTATTGTGGTGAATGCGCCTGCCAGCAATGCAGTAACTGTGGCCGAGCATACCATTGGCCTGCTCCTTTCTTTGGTCAGAAAAATCCCATTTGCGGATAGTTCACTAAAAGGGGGGAAATGGGAAAAATCCAAGTTTAAGGGCATTGAAGTAGACG
>PWYO01000178.1 GCA_003567835.1 Actinomycetota bacterium
CCAAGGTTTGGCTGCCACTGCCATGAAAAGTGAACCTTAGCGGATCATGAAACGGGTAAAATAAGAGCAAAAACCAGTGGAAAAAAAGGACTGGCTTCCCTTATAATAGACAAGAGGATGCAAAGCAGGATACCCTGGTTGCGGAATCCACATGCGGGTAAGCGCAAAGGGGGGACCAAGCAATAAGGGGGATGGAGGCAAAAAATGTCTACGCATCGGCCAAGATTAAAAAATGCATTGGTATTGAGCATTGTATCCACCCTGTTTCTTATTCCGGTACTGGTGGCGGCCATGTATATTTTTAGCCAGGTGCACTGGTGGATGCTTTTATTTGTCTTGGTGACCTATTTTATAATCATATTCCTGATATTTCTTTACTATAGCAGATTTGGAAAAAAATAAATGCCTGTAACCGGATTTCATATTGAGCAGCTGGATGATAAACGGTTTGCATACCGGAAAAAAATCAGCAGCCATACCCATTATAAATGGCATATTGTGTTCAAACACAGTGATCTGTATGTAGCCTGCAATAAAGATATACTCAACCCGCTTATAAAACACCTGTCTGCATTCTATAAAGCCATAGAAGCTGCAGCTGCCCATGATCCCGCCTTTGTAAAATCTTTTTCTCCGGTCAGGAAAAACCAAGCCTACAGCCCCATTATCAATGAAATGATAGCAAAAACCGCTTTATTCGGGGTAGGCCCAATGGCATCTGTTGCCGGTGCTGTCTGTGATTATATAGGCAGGAAGCTGATGGGGCAGTGCAGGACACTCATTATTGAAAACGGGGGGGATGTGTTTATCAAATCCGACCATGATGTGACTGCCGGAGCCTATACTGTCACCAAAGATCTGTCCGATAAATTGAAATTAAAAATCAGCTACAAGCAGACCCCCTGCGGCCTTTGTTCGTCTTCAGGTACTTTCGGGCATTCCCTCAGTCTAGGCAAAAGCGACTTGGCCACTGTTTTGGGCAGCACCACTATGGTTGCAGATGCTGCGGCAACTGCCCTGGCTAACAGGATCGCAGAATCAGAGGATATCCAGGCAGCGATTGATGCATTGAAAGGGCATAACGGCATACGGGGTCTGTTGGCAATAAAGGACAAGAAAGTAGGCATCTGGGGACAAATAACCCTTGCCGGCTAAATGGCATCCTATTGTTTATGCCTGAGGCGGGCAGGCTATTTTTTCTTTTCCTTAACGGGTATTTCTTCAAAATCCTTCATTTGTTCATCGGTTTTAAAAACTTCAGGATCATCGGATATGATGCTCTCTCCCTTAAAGACGCCGCCCTTGGATACCGTCAGCAGGGCATCCTTTTGGGTAAGATTCCCGGTAAATTTTCCAGTGGGGGTAATCTCCACTTCCCCGGAAGCAATCATGTCTCCCTTGAATTTCCCGGCCACGATGGCATCGCTGGTCTTGATATTGGCCTCAACCTCGGCTTCTTTGCCGATAACCAGTTCTTTGTGGGTAATAATTTCTCCTTTTACATTACCGTCAATCCTGGTGGCCCCGGGAGAGAAAATCTTTCCTTCAATGGTGACCCCTTCTGCGATGATGGTTACGGTTTTGCTTCCTTTAACCGTTTCTTTTTTTGAAAAAATAGGCATAATGATTCCTTTGATTATCATTTTAAACTAAGCAAATATTATAGCACTTTTTTACCATATTGTTGGATATTTCCTTTTTATAGCCCAAAAAATTTGCCTGAGGAAAGGAATCTGGGGACAGGGAAAGTATTTAGCAGGGCTGGCAGCAATATTGCAATTTGCCGAGAATCTACATAGGGTGTGCGGTCCCGACCTCAGGACTGGAAAATATTTTTATAATTTTATCAGAATTATGTATAATGCGTTTAGCAGGCAAACAGACCAATGGGGAGCCTGGGGGCAGGCGCGAAAAGCGTGGCCGGCCAGCCCGGAACCATTACAAAAAGCATGGAGGGACGCATATGGAAGATTCTGGCAGCTTTGCAGTGGTAACCGACAGTGCTTCAGACATTCCCCCGGACTATATTTCTAGATACGGAATAGCTGTCATTCCCCTCTATATCCACCATAATGGCCAAGAATACAAAGACGGGGTGGACATCAGCGCAGAAACCATATACAGGCTCCAGAAAGAGGAAAATGCCGTATTTAAGTCATCGACACCTTCTCCCAAAGATTTCTACCTTGTCTATAGTGAATTGCTCAAGCAATACAAAAAGATTATCTCCATACATATTAGCTCCAAGCTGTCCGGGGTCATCACCAGTGCTCGTATGGCCAGAAGAATGCTTAACGCAGAGGACCGCATCATAGTCTATGATTCGTTTGCAGGAACCATGGGCTGCGGGCTTATGGCCGTTGCCGCGGCCAAAGCAGCCCGCAAAGGGTACAGCCCGGAGAAGGTCCTGCCCAAACTGGATTTTTTAAGGCAAAACATCAGGCTGTACGGCACCATTGACACCCTAAAATACCTGCGTTTGAGCGGAAGGGTCCCTGCCCTGGCCAATATCATATCTTCTGCACTCAAAATAAAGCCAATTTTAGGCATCCGAAATGGGATTGTGGCCATAGCCGGCATTGCCTTTACCCGCTATGGCTCGCTCCGGGAAATTACCAGGAGGGTTATCAGGCATTTCCGCAAAGAGCAATGGGTGGTGGTATCCATTGTACACACCCTTTCACTAGAGGAGGCAGAAAGGATCAAAGAGCGGCTTTCATCCGCACTGCACTGTGTGGATTTTACCATTACCGCATGCACCCCTGTGGTGGGGGCCCATACCGGACCTGGTCTGGTAGGCATTATCATAAGCAAGTTGGATGCGGACCTTTACGCATTATTCCGCTAGGTCTTTTTCTCCAAAAACCTCAGCGGAAAAAATAAATATCTGACAGTCTTTTTGCTTATAGCAGCCTTTTTGTAATCCTGCCTTGGCGCAGGTATGTTCCAAAAACTGGGTCCTGTCCCAGCCGTATTCTTGGGCAACCTGGGGAAGAAGCAGTCCCTGATAGGCGCCTTTTTTTATAAGCAAGCCGTGCTTTCCGACTTGAATTTCTGAAATATTGCGGATCTGGCGCAAAGGAGAGAGCACCGATATCTCCAAATCGATCTGGCTCAGTTCCGAAGCAGATACTGCAGGAAACCGGGGATCGTGGAAAGCTGCTTCGACAGCCATATCTCTTACTGTCTTCCACAAGGGCGCCTGGGCAGCAATGTTTCCAATGCAGCCCCTTAGGCCCCCGTTCATATGCAGGGTCACAAATGCTCCGCATGCTTGATTGAGCGCATCCTCCTTTATATCAAATTCAGGCTTTTTGCGGCCATAAACTGCCTCAAGTAAAGCCTGTTTGGCAATTCGCACCAAAAGTTTTTTGTGTTCCAGGGTTAACGTTTTATATTCCATGATGCACCTCACATATTGTTGTCAATACAAAACAGCGGCAAGGTAGCCCACCACTGCGCTGCGGTCTCCTGTAATATCCCCAGAATTCTTATAATCCAGAACCCGGGCATGCTTGGATCCCAGCTTTTGGGCTGCGCCCATGGCTGCAACCACTGGACCTGCTCCGCACATTTCAATATCCTGGCTGAAAAACCGGTCGGCCAGTCCCTGGTGGTCATAATGGTCAATAAGATTTTCTACTTCTCCATCCAGAGAAAGGGCCCTGTCATAGGGATGGTAGTGAGACAGGTCAGAACTGGCCACAATCAGCACATGATTTTGTTTGTAACTATTTGCGATTTCTTGGCTCAGCACCCGGACCAGTTCCGGGGACTGATTGCCCATTACGGCAAAAACCATGGGTACATCCCCCAGCACAACCTGCAGAAAAGGAATTTGCACCTCCAGGCTGTGCTCATTTCTGTGGCCTTGTTCGGAGAACCTTATCCATTTGTTTTCTGCAAGCTTTTGTGCATTTTTGCGGTCCGGGGAAGCTGTGCCCAGAGGGGTCCTGTAACCGCCTGGATATAGGGATATAAAATGAAACGTTTCAGCATGGGAAGGGGCTATAACCAGTACCGATTCATAGTCGGCCCTCTCTATTTGCTTATAGGCATGGGCGGCCACCTGGCCTGAATAGACATAACCTGCGTGGGGGGCAACCAACCCTTGTATGCCTTTTAGGCCAGCGCTTTGTACCTGGTCCAGGTATCCCCTTATTTCTTTGCGCAGCATACCGGGGTCAGCAGGGTAAAAGCTGCCCGCGGCAGCCGGATGCCTGACTTGATGCTCTGCCATGTCATTCACCTCTTATCTTCTTATGAAAAACCGTATGACAATATTGATGATAATGGTAAGAATGATGCTCAGCAATATACTGGTGGCACAGGGTATGTGAAAGTTCAACCCTTCCCTTTTAACCTGTATGTCCCCGGGAAGGTTTCCCAAAAAAGGAAACCTGGAAATAAGCAAGAACAAGCCTCCCAGTACTGCCACCACGATTCCCACCATGATTAAAATTTTCCCAAAATGATCCCAGTTCACAACTCTATTATATGGAAAATCATTATTTTTTTAAAACCATTAACAGCTAAGCCGGAATAAGGTAAAATAAGAGGGCATTTGTAAATGTATCGAATAATCGCTATGGAATATATTTTAGGTGTAGACGGCGGGGGAACCAAAACCACTGCCAGGATTGCCGATTCCCAAGCAAATACAATATCCCAGCATATTGCTGGTGCAAGCAACTACCATAGTGTAGGGATAGAGCAGGCTGCCCAGCATGTCAATGAAGCGGTGTTCTCCGCCATGGGGGATGCGAGCCTGGAGATAGAAGAATTTGCCAGCGCCTGTTTTGGTTTTGCCGGCTATAATACGGAGCTGGACAGGGAACATTATCTTAACATTGTGTTTAACCCAAAACTCAAAGAGTTGCTGCCTTCCCGTAAAGTGCTTATTTATAATGATACCAGGGTAGGGCTTGCTGCCGGCAGCGACTTTCCCGACAAGCTGATCCTGATTGCCGGCACAGGGTCCAACTGTTATGGTTTGAATCG
>PWYO01000259.1 GCA_003567835.1 Actinomycetota bacterium
CTTGGTTAAAAAATAGGAAGAATAGCCCCATCCGCAGCCGATTTCCAGCACATGTGCTGGTTTTACAGCAAAACAGAATAGCTCTAAAAACCGGCATACGGCATCTTCTGCCAATGGGATCTTTTCCTGGGCTGCCTTTTTCTTAACCGCATTTAGCCGTTTCTGTTCCTCAAAATAGGTATCGAGGATCTTAATTTGCTTCCCGGATGAGTCTTTCATGCTCTTCAAGTGTTGTAGAAAATGAATGCTCGCCTTTTTCCTGGTCGGTTACCACAAAAAAAAGATAATCAACATCGGCAGGATTGAGTGCCGCTTGTATAGATGCCAGGCCCGGATTGCATATGGGGGTGGGGGTTAGGCCGGGATAGATTCTGGTATTATATTCAGAATCATAGGCCAGGTCTGATACAGTAAGCTCTTCATCCCATTTCTCCAGGGCATACCGTATGGTGGCATCTATGCCTAAAGTCCAGCCAAGGTCCAGGCGGTTGTGTATGACCGCAGAAATTAATTCTCTTTCTTGGGGAATGTAGGCTTCTCTTTCTATCAGCGAGGCAATTTTTAGTATCTGGTAGGCGGTTAAGTCTTTCTGATCGGCGTAAGAAAAATCAACATCTCTGGTCTCTGCTTCAAACTGGGCAAGCATCAGCCCCACGATGTCTTCTGCGCTGTAATCTGCGGTAACCGAATAGGTTTTTGGAAACAGGAATCCTTCCAGAGAATCAATGTCTTCCAAAAAAGGATAGTCATAGTTGGATATGTCCATAGCCCTTGCTGCTTCCATGCTGTCTATAAATGGCAGTTCAGCGATTTTTTGCTCTATTTGGCTTACCGTAAATCCCTCAGGGATGCGTACCGTATAAATTGCAACAGGAGGCCCTGATGCAATGGTTTCCAGCACTTCTTCCATCTCCATGCCGGTGACCAGGGTGTATTGGCCGGGCATAAGCGAGGCTTCCTTTCCTTCCTGCTGCACAAAAAGCCGAAACACGAAACTGCTTTGCACCACACCTTTTTCCTGAAGCATGTCTGCAATCTGACGCAGGGACATCCCTTCTTTAATTTCAATCTCAACCTCTAGGCCTTCCTCTATTTGGGGTTTCCGCTGCCCGCCGGCAAGGGTACAGCTTGCGGAAAACCATAGAATCAAAAGAATGCATACGCCAATAAAAAACTTATTTTTCATGATGTGATATATAGTCATTTAATAATATACATGCGGAGTACTTGTCCACTTCTTTCATTTTCTTACCCCTGTTCTGCATTTTGGGAATCTTTGAGGTAAATCTCTCATCATAGTGTACAATTTCTGGGCCCAGGCCTTCAAGTGTTTCATGGATAAAATCAAAAACTTTTTGTGCCTGATGGCCTATTTCCCCTTTGAGGCTGAAAGGGATGCCCACTACAATTTTGCCGATGTTTTTTTCCTGGATAATTTTCTTGATGGTATCTCTGATTTGGGAATCATGGCAAAAAACGCCTTCAGGGTATGCCATTTTGTTGTTTTGATCGGTTAGGGCTACACCGATATGCTTATGCCCTATATCCAAACCCATCATCCGCATAATTTTTCAAATGTCTTGTTTAGCATATCCAGCGCCTGGTCTATGGCTTCAGGCCTGGAGCCCCCTGATTGTGCAAAATCCGGCTTGCCGCCGCCGCCGCCTCCAAGCTTTTTGCCCGCATCTTTGGCCAGCTTTCCGCAGTGCAGGCCTTTTTTTACCAGATCCGGGGTGGCTTGGATGACCAGTACCGGCTTGTCTTTGATGGTATTGCCCAAAGCCATAAATACCATCTTCTGGTTATAGACATCCTTGATCTGATCCCCCAAAAGGGCCAGGGCCTGCGCATCCAGATTGGTTTTGTAGCCGCTATTGGAGAAATTGAAAAAAAAGGCTTTCGGTTTTGGATCATCCTCATGGTAATCAAATTTGGACATCAATTCATCGCGGGCTTCTTTTATGCTCATATTTCCCAGCTGGCGGGCAAGCTTTTCATTGGCATCTTTTAACGCCTGTACGGCCTGCAGGGGGTCCTCTCCGCCCAAAGTGTCTGCAACTTTTTCAAACATATGTACTTTGTGATTCAAATAATGAAAAGCATGCATCCCGGTTACCGCTTCGATCCTGCGGGTGTTTGCCCCAATGCTTGAATCAGAAATAATTTTAAACAGCCCAATTTCGCCGGTTCTTTTAATATGGGTTCCGCCGCATAACTCCCTGCTGTAGTTGTTGATTTCGATCACCCGTACAAAATCCCCGTACTTTTCATCAAAAAGCGCCAGGGCGCCAATTTCCTGGGCATAGGCCTTGGTGGTCTCAAATATTCTAACCACATCATTATTTTGTATCTTGCGGTTGATAATTTCCTCTACCTGATCCATATCCTTTTTTTTGGGGGCATCGTAGCTGACATAGTCAAACCGCAACCTTTGGTTGTGCACAAAGGAACCTGACTGATTGACCTCTTTTCCCAAAACCGCCTTGAGCGCCCAGTGCAGCAAGTGGGTGGCGGTATGGTTTTTGCTGATGTCTTTGCGAGACCCTGCATCGACTTCTGCACGAACCTTATCTCCCACCTTCAATTGGCCTTTAACCATTTTGCCTTTATGGATATAAATCCCTTCTACGGGCATTTGGGTATCATGAACCTCAAACAGGGAACCGTTTAACATGATTTTGCCCCGATCCCCAATCTGGCCGCCTTTTTCGGCATAAAAAGGCGTGGATGAAAGTATGATTTCACCTGTTTGATTTTCATGCAGGGATTCCGCAGGCAAGACCTCTTTTGCTGACGGGGATTTGAGGATCTGGGCGATTTCTGATGAGGAGCGCAGGTTTTGATAGCCCACAAAATCAATTTGGAATTTTTTGGCCAGTTTACGGTAAAGGTCAATTTTCTTATCAATTTTTTTGTCAAAAGCTGATTGTCCCTTTGATTTTCTGACATGCTCTGCCATGTACTGGTCAAACTTGGCCATATCCAGGCTAAAACCCTGTTCCTTGATGATTTCCTGGGTCAATTCTACGGGAAAACCATAAGTCTCGTAGAGCCTGAATGCATCTTTGGGGTCCATTTCTTGGTTATTACGTTCTTTTAGTTTGGCCAATGCGCTCCGCAATACCCTGTTGCCCTCTTTTAAAGTGGTGGAAAACCGTTCCTCTTCATCCTTTATAACCTTGAATGCAAAATCTTTTTTCTCTTTGAGCTGGGGATATGCTTGGCTGTAATCATGGATGACAATTTGACCCAGATGGTTTAAAAAAGTATGCTCGATTCCCAGCAATCTCCCGAACCTTGTGGCTCTCCTTATAATTCTTCTTAAAATGTAGCCCCTTCCTTCATTGGATGGGATGACCCCGTCGGTTGTCAAAAAGTATATGGCCCGGGTATGATCGGCTATAATTGTTAATGCTCTTTTGTAAGCTTCATCTTCTCTGTCGCCGGGGTATGCTGAAGCCAATTGGTCAATCTTTTTTCGTATATTGGCAAAAAGGCCGGTTTTAAACACAGAAGGGTGTTTGTTTAAAACCGCTTCAATTCTTTCCAAACCCATTCCAGTATCAATATTTTTTGAGGGAAGCTCCTCATATTCTCTGCCGTTAAAGTTGTACTGGGTAAATACCAGATTCCAGATTTCCATAAACCTTCCGCAGCCGCACTCAGGATTGCATTCCGGCAGACCGCATCCGTATTCAGGCCCGAAATCATAATGGATTTCCGTGCAGGGCCCGCATGGTCCGGTATCTCCGGCCGGGCCCCAAAAGTTTTCTGATTTTCCAAATGCATAGATCTTATCCTGGGCAATTCCTTCCCCTTTCCAGTAATCCAGTGCTTCCTGGTCTCTGGGCAGTTTTCCTTCCCCCTTAAATACAGCCACATGGAGCCTTTCAATATCCAGCCCCAAAACATTGAGCAAAAAATCGAGGGCATAGTGGATGGCTTCTTTTTTAAAATAGTCTCCAAACGAAAAATTGCCCAGCATCTCAAAAAAAGTAAGGTGTCTGGGAGTATAGCCCACACTTTCTATGTCGCTGGTCCTAAAACACTTTTGCACCGTGGCAATCCTGACAGCAGGCGGCTTTTTTACACCCAGATAATAGGGCTTGAAAGGCTGCATTCCTGCTGTAGTCAGCAGCACCGTGGGATCGTCTTGGGGTATAAGGCTTGCTGAGGGCAGAATTAAATGGCCGGCACCTTTAAAATAATGTAAAAATTTATCACGAATATCCATACGCAATGGTCTTTTTTAACAAAAGGATACCCCGTCTGGCCGTAATATTTGGAAGTTTTTTATGCCCTGCCTCAGCAGGTGGATGCCCTCCTGGCTGCTTTATAAGTCCCGCAAAGCGGGCATTTACGCCGCAGATTAAGTTTGGGCTTCCAAAGTTAATTTGTTGGCACAAAAATTAACTCTAATTACGAACCAAACAGCGTATCCAAAATGATGGTATCATAATTTATTGGTTAATTCAATAAATGCAAAACCTAGATAATTTTTGAAGTTTCCTCATGGGGCCTGGGTATGACATGCACAGATATAAGCTCCCCTACCCTTTTGGCTGCAGCAGATCCACTGTCTACAGCGGCTTTGACAGCCCCCACATCGCCTTCAACAATTACGGTAACCAGGCCGCCGCCAACATATGCCTTGGATATTAGTTTGACATTGGCCGCTTTGACCATGGCATCGGCTGCTTCAATGGAGCCTACCAGCCCTCTGGTCTCGATTAAACCCAATGCTTTGTTCATAATTTTATTCCTTTCTATTTACTGTCTCCCAAAACTTTTTTCACTGTTCTGGCTATGATTTCCTTTAGCTTGTCTTCATCAATACCTTCGCCCTCTATTTTGGTGGCTGTCTGCTGCTGGTCCTGCTTTATGCTTTGGCAGGGCACCACCTGGCATTCAATGTCTCCGTCACACATCCCGCAAACCACACAATCTGCATATTTTTTGTTCTTTGCTTCCTTCGCAGAAGAGGAGGGCAGCGGATA
>PWYO01000127.1 GCA_003567835.1 Actinomycetota bacterium
GTTTTACATTTTCCTGGGCGCCCGGATACCCAGAATACCCAATCCGTTTACAAGCACCTGTTTTAGAAGAAGCACCAGGCCCAGCCTGCCCCAATGGACCGCATGCTGATCCATAATGCGATAGTGGTTGTACAGATAATGGAATTGGGAAGCAAGGCCATAAAGGTACTGGGTCAAAAAATAGGGTGCATTGCCGGCACAGCCCCTGTAAACCTCATCGGGATAAAACAAAAGCAATTTCGCAATCTCCCTTTCAGTCTGTGTGTCCAAACCCACCGCAGAGATGTCCACATCCTCCAGGGTATACCGCTTGTCCAGTTTGGCCAGTATGCTTTCAATCCGGGCATGGACATACTGTACATAAAATACAGGGTTCTGATTGGACTTTTGCTTGGCCAGGTCAATATCAAAATCCATGGGGGTGTCAAAAGAACTGTCCGCAAAAAAATAGCGTACCGCATCCCGTCCCACTTCCTGGACCAGATCCCGCAAAGTATAGATCTCACCCTTGCGGCGGGACATCTTTAAGGGCTGGCCCATTTTAATCAGGCTAACCAGCTGGCCGATGATGATATTCAGCCGGGTTTTTTCCAGGCCCAGGGCCCGGGATGTGGCCATCAGGCGGTCTACATAACCGTGATGGTCTGCACCCAGGATATACACAAGCAGGTCAAAACCCCTGGAAGCTTTATGTAAAAGATACATGATATCCGAAGCAAAGTAGGTGGGTTGGCCGTCCCCCCTTACAATCACCCGGTCCTTGTTGTCGCCAAACTTTTGGCTCCGAAACCATAAGGCGCCTTCCCGGGAATAAGCCAGCCCCTTCTCTTGCAGCATTTGGACCGTTTTTTCAAAATGATTTTGGGCATAAAGGCTGCTTTCCTTAAACCAAACATCAAAATCCACCCCCATGCTGGAAAGGGTTTTTTTGATTTCAGCAACCATGGCCCCCACCACCGCCGGCTCAAGCCCCTGGGTATCCACCTTCCGGCCGTCGTCGAGAAAAGCATCCCCATGCTTTTCGATGACCGCCTCTAAAGCCTTTTGAACGGTTTGCCGGGGATAGCCGTCTTGGGGATAATCAGAAGATTGCCCGAAATGGTCCAGGTACAGGCTTGCCGCACATGCCACAAAATTTTTTACCTGGCTGCCGTAATCATTCACATAATATTCCCGGACCACTTGATAGCCATTGGCCGCATACAAGCTGGCAAGCACATCCCCCAAAACACCCCACCGCCCATGCCCGATATGCAAATGGCCGGTGGGATTGGAGCTGACATATTCCAGATTGACTGTTTTTCCTTCTCCGCTGCGGTTTTTCCCATAATCCTTTCCATGGGCAATGATTGCCGAAAGACCCTGGCGGATAAAACTGTCTTTTAGACGAAAATTGACAAATCCAGGCTTGGCCACATCAACTTGGCAAACCTCGGGCCACCTCTGATCAATATGGCCGGATATTTTTTCTGCGATTGTTTGGGGATTTGCAGATAGGGGCTTGGCCAAAACCATGGCTGCATTGGTGGAAAGATCCCCAAACTTTTTGTTTTTGGGCACAGACAGGGTCACCGAATCCATCACTTTTTGATTGTTTTGTCCAAGCAATGTCTGTATATAGTTGCCCAGGCGGCAAGTTAAATCCTTAATTACCAAACAAGTGCTCCTTACTGGAGCCGATGACCGGATTTGAACCGGTAACCTGCTCATTACGAATGAGCTGCTCTGCCATTTGAGCTACATCGGCAGCCTAATCATTTTTTTTCAATTCTTCCTGCTGGCCCTTTCCCAGGACCTGGACCTCTTTTAAAGGTACCGTTTTGCTGGTCTCATTATTAAATTCCACAATCACACCATTCTTTAAGGGCTCATAGCCGCAAATGCATCCCTGATGGGAGCCTACCTGGACCCGGGTCCCTCTTTCCGGGGCCTGCTCCATGAACTTCTCATAATCTTCATACTCATACTTGAGACAGCACATGAGCCTTCCGCATACCCCTGAAATCTTTAAGGGGTTTAAGGGCAGATTTTGGTCTTTGGCCATCTTGATGGAAATGGATTCAAAATCAGTCAAAAAACTCTTGCAGCACAGCCGCAAGCCGCAGGGCCCCAGGCCGCCGATAATCTTGGCTTCATCCCTGACCCCAATCTGTCTGAGCTCAATACGCATTTTAAACTTGGAAGCCAGGTCCTTGACCATATTTCTGAAATCCACCCGCTTTTCCGCGGTAAAATAAAAAATCATCCTGCTTTTGTCAAACATGACATGGACATCCACCAGTTTCATGGGCAGCCCATACTTTCGGGCCAGCTGCTCAAATCTACTAACCCCCTCTTTCTGCTTATTCTTGTTAATCTCATCCACAGAAAGATCATAATGGGTGGCTTTTCGTATCACCTTGGTCAAGGGGACGGTAATGGCCTCCTCATCAATATCCTGGGGGGCACCCACCACAATCCCGATCTCCATGGAATCTTTGACATGGCACACCACTTTGTCTCCAGCTTGCACATCAATATCGTTGGGATCATAATAATGGATCCTGCCATTTTTTCTAAACATAACCCCGATACACGGTTTCATAAGTCAATCACCTCTCAAGGCATCCCGCAAATGCAGAAAAATACTGTCCAGGGCCAGTTCCGCATTAAGCGATCGGCCCATAAACTTTTTGTTTCTGTCAATATCTTTTAGGATCGCCCATAATTTTTCCAAATTGATGTCAAATATGCTGGCATCAATCAATGTATAATTGTGTGCATAATGTAAAACATCTTGGCCGGCACCGGCTTTCACCGCGATCATATCTTCCAGCCAAGCCACTATTATATCAAAAACACAGTCCATGCCCAACTTATTCAATCTGGCCAGCCTTCTCTGCTGCCTTTGGGCGGCCAGCTTGGCCTCTCTTTCTGCCTGAACAGGGTCCGCACTGGTTTCTTTTCGCAGTTTCAACTCTTTTTGAAAAGCCTTTTTTTGCTCTTGTGAAATGTCGGCCAGCATTTGGCATACTTGGGAACCCAGGCCCATGGCGGCGGCAACCTCCCCCTGCACAATTTTTTTCAGCCCCGCATGCACAATCTTTTCCAAAGCGCCCAAATCAACCGCAGAATCCTCCTGGCTGCCAGGGGCAAAGGTCCATTCAAATTCCATACACCTGGAGACGATGGTGGGCAAAAGCTTCTGGGCCTGGCTGGCCAGTAGCACAAACAGGCAGTTTTCATCGGGGGGCTCTTCCAGTGTTTTTAAAAATTTATTGGCAAAAGCATCATTCATGGTTTCTGATTGCCTGATAATCACAATTTTTTTGCGGCCCGCAGGCGCGGTCATGGAGACAAATTTTTTGATTTGGACCACATCTTCTTTTACCAGGAAGTTGCCTTCTGCCTCCATGGTTAAAACATGGGCATCCATGCCCCTGCAGGTATTTTTGCATATCCTGCAGTTTCCGCATCCGGACTGGGGGCAGTTTATACTGGCCGCAAAAGCCAGGGCCAGCCGGTACAGGCAGTCCGGGCTGCTTCCCAAAAAAAGAAAAGCATGGCTTGCCCTGGTTTGGGCCATGTTTTTGATGAGTTTCAAGCTTGCCCGATTCTTGGTTGTGGGCGTCAAAAAATCCAGATTATCCAATAAGGCCATTGATCTTATCCCTTATGATTGCAAATACCGCCTGGATATCCTTTTCTCCGTCAATGGACACAATCCGTTCCTTGAACCTTTCCGCAACCTCCCGGTAGCCTTGGCAGACTTTTTGCATAAAATCATCTTCCTGGGATTCAAGCCGGTCTTTGGGGCGCCCCTGCCGGCTTTTTCTTTCAAGTCCAATGCCGGGCTTCATATGGAACACAAAGGTCAAATCGGGCACCAGGCCCCCGGTGGCCCACAGGCTGAAGTCCAGCATTCTTTGGGCACCCAGGCCCCGGGCAATGCCCTGGTAGGCAATGGTTGAATCAAAAAAGCGGTCGCAGAGCACCATTTGATGGCTTTTTAGGGCAGGTTTTATGATTTTCTCTGTCAGCTGGGCTCTGGAAGCCAAAAAAAGGAGGGTTTCTGTCTTGTCGGTCATCTCCAGATTGCTTTTGTCCAGCAGGATGGCCCTGATTTTTTTGCCGATGCCTGTGCCCCCGGGCTCAAATGTGGTGAGCACCTCAAATCCCTTCTGTTTCAGGTACTGTTCAGCCAGTTTAATCTGGGTGGTTTTGCCTGAACCGTCAGGGCCTTCAAATGTTATAAATCGTCCCTTCATGACCGCTTCATCATCCTGATAATGCCCCTATTGTAACATGGATGAAGGCTGAAATCATAGAAAATGGCCGCCTGCACAGATCTTAGCTTTTTTGCTGGTTTTGGGCATACAGTTTGGCCTGGTACATGAATGCTTCCAGCCTGGTCTCGGTGGTTCCCTGCTCCAGGCCGTCAAATGCCAGGTTCAGCCAGGGCACCTTGTATTTTTCCCGGATTCTCTTGGAGGTGGCCGTAACCATGGTTCCCGGCATGCAGGTAAAGGGCATCACATTGATGATGCCGTGGCAGCCTTCTTCAATCCAGGATACGGATTTGCCCACACTCAGCGCAGCCTCACCAAACCATTTGATGATATAGGGTTCTGCCTTATCCCAGGTATGATAGATGCTGTGCTCATCGGTGCCCCGTACAAATCCCTCCACCGGTTTTGAAAGCTTTTTAAGATAACCGGAAATGATGCGGTTGTTGACCCTGTTGAGCACAAAGAAGCGTATGGTCCGCAAATAATCGGCCATCATGGGCAACACTGCCCCGTTTCGGCTTCCCCGGGGAATAAATGATTCTATAATCTTATACATAAGATCCGCCTGTTTGATGGAATTGTCCAGCTTGCTGGTGGCCGTGGTATGGCTGGGCCATTCAGAGATGGTGGGTATCTCCACTTCCCCGCCCAGCTGCTCCACCTTGTCCACAATCTCATTATTGGAGTAGGGATGGTTTCTGACATAGATCTCACCCA
>PWYO01000089.1 GCA_003567835.1 Actinomycetota bacterium
ATCCCCCGGAAGGACCTCCGATCTGAACTGCCTTAAAAGGCTTGCCATCTACAATGCCTCCGCCGATCTTATAGACCACATCCCTTAATGATATGCCCATAGGGACTTCTACCAGGCCGACATTTTTTACTGCACCGGCCAAGGCAAAGATTTTGGTGCCCTTGCTGCTGGAGGTACCCAGACTGTTAAACCACTCCGGGCCATTTAATATGATTTGGGGGACATTGGCAAATGTCTCTACATTATTGATACAGGTGGGGCTTCCATACAGTCCCTTATCTGCAGGAAAAGGGGGTTTGGGCCGGGGCATTCCCCGCTCCCCTTCGATGGATTTTAGCAGTGCCGTTTCTTCTCCACAGACAAATGCTCCTGCACCCTCGTAGATCTCAATTTCAAAATCAAATCCGCTGCCCATGATGTTTTTGCCCAAAAGGCCGTATTCTCTGGCCTGTTTGATGGCTGCATCCAGTGTTTTTACCGCCAGAGGATACTCTGCCCGGACATATACATAACCCTTAAAAGCACCGATAGCCAGTCCGGCGATGATCATGCCCTCCAGTATGGCGTGGGGATCTGATTCCAAAATATTTCTGTCCATAAAGGCCCCGGGGTCTCCTTCATCGCCATTGCATACAATGTATTTTTTGCCATCAAAAGACTCTGCTTTACTGCAAAAGGCCCATTTTTTTCCGGTAGGGAAACCGGCACCTCCCCTGCCTCTAAGCTGGGAATCATTGATAATGCCAATGATCTGTTCCCGGTCAGTAAAACCAGCGGCCTTGGCCAGGGCAAAATAACCGTCCCGGCCGATATAGTCTTCAATCTGGAAAGGATCAATCTTTCCCAGGTTGCGCAGCACTCGGAGTTTTTGGAATTTATAAAAATTGGATAGCGGAGAATCATCGGTGATGGGTTCCAGTTCTTTGACCACCTGATTCTGCTGTATGTGTATGTTAAAAATCTGCTCCACTTTTTCCTCATCCAGATGGTAGTAGGTGGCCGGTCCCTGGTTGTGGCTTTCCACGGTTATCATGGGCTCCAGAGCACAAAAACCGATGCATCCCGAATAGGCGAGATGCACATGCTCGAGTTTTCTTTTTTCTATTTGCTTATGTACAAAATCTTGCATTTTCTCCACACCGGAGGCGATACCGCAGGTGCCGTGGTGTACGGTGATTTTCACACGCTTACCATTTTCCGGATATAGCGCGCTCTCTTGTTGATTGCGTTTCTGAATTTCTTGTAGGTCTTTTTTTGCTGTGATCTTGATTGGTTGGTTTGCCAACTTTCTAGCCTTTCGATTGTTTTTCATGGTCATAGATAATACCCATGACCTCATCGGGCTTTATTTTCTGATACACTTTATCATTGATGACGATGATGGGCGCCAGTCCGCATGCACCCAGACAACGGTTAAGCTGTAAAGAAAATTTGCGGTCTGGGGTGGTCTGGCCCGGTCCAATGTCCAGCTCTTTTTGAATCTTGTCCACAATCTTGTCTGCGCCTTTGACAAAGCAGGCAGTGCCCATGCATACCCTGACATTGTATTTGCCCCGGGGAATCAGGGAGAAAAATGAATAAAATGTAGCCACACCGTACACATCTTTATCGGGTACATTCAACTTGGAAGCAATTTTTTTCTGAACACCTATAGGAACGAAACCGATGCTTTTTTGTATCTCCTGCAAGACCGGTATCACAATACCATTTTTGCCTTTATATTTGGAAATGATCTGGTCAACCTTTTCATTCTCTTCAGGCTTCAACTCGTACTTGGGAAGATCTGCAATCCGCATGTAGCTCCTTTGCATTCTTTATGCTGCGTAAGATATTTTTAAAGATTATAACAAAAAATGCTTCATTATTGTAACAATTTTTATGATTTTTTTGTTGGGAGACTTCTTCAATGATGCGTGCTTTACATCCATAGTGTTTATTCATGTACCTTAGTGCTCTGGAACATAATTAAGGTGGCGTATTTTAGCAGCAGGCAGCAACTAATTCTTTTTTTTCCAGCTTCCTCATTGTGTTTCAGCTTTGCATACATCTGATAAAGATCAGCCCGTGTAAACGTCCACTTAAAAGGCTTGTCAACCCCTTGGTAGCGATCCTGGAAGCCAAAGATTCTATCTTTTGCTTGGTTAAGGGAAGAAAGGTCATTGGGGGTGAGCACTTTACGGGTAACAATGGAAAAATATATTTCAATCTGATTAAGCCAGCTTGCATGTATGGGTAGGTGCACTGCAACAATATTGGGCCATTTTTTCTGAAGACGTTCTGTTGACTTTTTACCCAGGTGACAGGAACAGTTATCCATTACCCAGAACACCCTTTTAGCTTTAGCATAAGGCTCTTGGCCCATTACCTGGCCTACCAGCCTGTCAAATGGGCCAATACCATTTTTCTCTTCCGGGCGCCCGAATATCTTTGCCCTCCTTGTATCCCAGGCGCCCAGATAAGTCCATGTTCCCTTTCTTATATATGCATGCTCTATTCTCGTAACCTGTTCCGGCTGGGGAGCAAGGGAATGGTGTTTTCTTTTTGCCGCCTGTATGCTGGTCTTTTCATCGGCAGAAATTACGTAATCTCTCTCCCAAAGGTTTTCCCTGCCAGAACCCTCCATAGAGGTCCAAAACCTTTCCTACTTTTTTTAAAAAGTCAGGATCCCTGGGAAATATCGGAGCTTCGGTATCACCAGGAGGCTACAGCATCTTGGACCAGCCACCTCCAGAGGGCCATGCTACTTACCTTGGCTAAGGTGCCCCCCCTCTACCACTTCCCTTCTAAGCTCTGGTATGGATAGTGGGGACAATGGTATACCCATCTTGTGGGTAAGCTCTGAAGGCTAGTGCTTTTACTTCAATTACCACCGCTGGGGGAAAAATCCCCGGGTCGTCCGCCCCGGGCCTTATCATCAAGCCCCATAAGGCGCTGGAAATAGAAACGCTTGTGCCATTTGCTTACAATTTGGCGGGATGTGTTTAACTTTGAAGCGATTTCTTCATTGCTTAAACTCTGGGCAGCCATTAGTATAATTTTAGCCCTGATTACACCTTATACGGTGCCGTATTTCTTCTCGCGGTAGATTCCAGAGTGTCTCTTTCCTGAGGGGTTAAAGTGATTGGATATGGGCTATTTCTGGGCATAATGCTCACCTCCCGATAAACGTCATACCACAATAGAGACAAATTTAATAGATTTAATAGGTCACAGTATTTATGTTATGGTGCACTTAGGTAAAATAAGGTTAGTTGCGTGGAAAATATGGTGATAAAAAGCCATCTTTTTTGATGGTAAAAGTTTTTAATGTAATACTACAAGGAGTTTTTTTAAAAACAAAACTGATTTTTCCCGCCTCATCTTGAAGCAGAGCGAAAAAGAAAAATTTTAGTTTTGCTTTGACAATAAATAACTAAATTCCAATATAAAAAGAAAGTTTTATCTGTAAAATTTTCTTCTTGACATAGGATTGACAGTCCAATAATATTTAGACAGTTGTCTAAGTATCCAAACATCAAGGATTCCATTATGTATAAAGATACTAAAAATTTGGTCAAAATTTTTAAAACGCTTGCTGATGAAAATAGATTAAAAATATTATTGTTTATTTATAAGAAGAAATGTAAATGCGAAAGAGAGGACCTTTCTTGTCGAAATGAAACCTGCATTAAAGATTTATCAAAATCATTAAAAATTACCGTTCCAACAATTTCACATCACATTAAGGAACTTGTAAACGCAGGCCTTATTACTACCAGAAAAGAAGGGCGGTGGGTATACTGCAAGATAGACCAAAACTCATTTCAAAAAGCTTATGGTTTTTTAGATATATTTTTAAACACAGAAAGTTGAGACTGTTAAAAAAATTATTAAAGGGAGAGATTAAAATGGATAATAGAAAAACACAAAAAATCGTGAGAGGAGCTTACAGCAAGATTGCCCAAAAACAAAAAGGCTGTGGATGTGGCACTTGCGGGCCAGACGCTGAAGAATTTGCAAAATCCATTGGCTATTCAGAGGCTGAGCTAAAGGCTATCCCTGATGAGGCTAATTTGGCTCTTAGTTGTGGAAATCCAACAGCCTTGGCTAGTCTCAAAAAAGGTGAATCTGTGCTTGACCTTGGCTCAGGCGCTGGCTTTGACTGCTTTCTGGCCGCAACCAAGGTTGGACAAAATGGTAAAGTCATAGGAGTGGATATGACCCCTGAAATGATTGAGAAAGCAAGGGATAATGCAAAAAAGGATGGGGCTAAAAATGTTGAATTTAGACTTGGTGAAATAGAAAACCTGCCTGTGGCTGACAATACTGTTGATGTGGTTATTAGTAATTGCGTCATAAACCTTTCGGCGGATAAACCGAGGGTTTTTGGTGAGATCTACAGGGTGTTAAAACCGGGTGGAAGGATAGCTATTTCTGATATCGCCCTAAAAAAAGAGCTGCCCAGGAAAATACAGGAAAACATTGATGCTTACATAGGATGTATTGGAGGGGCAATACTTATTGATAAGTATGAAAGAATGATCAAAGCATCTGGATTTGAGAATGTGAAAATTACAGCAAAAAGGTCATCCGCCTGTGTCGACCCTAATATAGAAGATCCTATGGGAAGGGCTATTTTAGATGGTTTGAAAAAGAACGAATCCCTTGCAGATTATGCTGTTAGTATTTATGTGGAGGGAAATAAATAATAAGAATTTAAGCTTGCGGCTTAGTGGAATGTCGACATTTTCAAAAACAAGGTCTGCCATAGGGCGAAAGAACCCAAGATGTATTTATATCTCTAGCTAGCTTGGCATACGATTTAATAACTAGAAAGTGATTATGACAAAGAATGATTGCAAAAATTGGGCGAAAGAAGAACTTATAAAAGAGGTTGAGCGACTGCAAAAGCGTAAGAAATATGGGCTTGTCTGGAAAGATACGCCGAAAGATGTTATGGAGCAGTGCAAGAACGAGCTGCCAGTTTTTCATTCA
>PWYO01000140.1 GCA_003567835.1 Actinomycetota bacterium
AAGTTGGCGCAAAGTAGCCGGTTATCTGATACCCCCAGGAACCATAGAAAGGGTGCTCCATGATAGGCATAAATTCTACATGGGTGAATCCGGTTTCGGTTATGTACTGGACAAGTTTGGGTGCCAGTTCCCGATAGTTTAGCCATGTATTTCCATGATCTTTTCTGGCCCAGGAACCCAGGTGCAGCTCATAGGTAGACATGGGGCTGTCCAGGCGATTGGTTTTTTCCCTGTTTTGCATCCAGTGGCTGTCCTTCCATCTGTAGTCGAGCGTATGGGTCAGAGAAGCTGTACGGGGGGGTTTTTCAAAATAAAAGGCAAAAGGGTCAGGCTTGTCTACTGCATAATGTTCGTAGTTGGATATGATGTGGAATTTGTAAAGGGTGTTTTTGCCAATTCCTTCCACAAAACCTTCCCATATGCCAGAGTTGCCTCTGCAGAAAAGGGGGCAGCTTCGCTTATCCCACTGGTTAAAATCCCCGAATACTGTTACCTGTTTTGCGTTTGGAGCCCACAGGGCAAAATGGTATCCCCTTTTGCCTTTTGCCTCCAATGGATGTGCTCCCATCTTTTCATAAAGCCTGCAGTGGTTTCCTTCATTAAAAAGGTACAGGTCCTGTTCTGTGAGCAGAGATTTTTTCATATCATCCATATTTTACCTTTAATTATTTTGAATTAAAGTTAACAAAGATTTATACTAAAATCAATTACGCTTTTTCTACTTTTAAGATCAGCACCTGTTGGAGCATGAAAAGGAAAGCAAAAAAAGAGGGGGGGATCATGCGTATAGCCATGTGTGCAACTGAAGCGGTGCCTTTTGCCAAGACAGGGGGCATGGCCGATGTGGCAGGCGCGCTTCCCGGCGCCTTAAAAAAAAGCGGCCAGGAATGCATGGTGCTGATGCCTTTCTACACCACCATTTTTGAAAAAAGCTATGATTTCAAACGGGTAGAGAAAGGCCTAAATGTCCCCATGAATGATACAGAAGAGGAATTTTATGACCTTTTGGAGACAAAAAGCCATGGTGTCACCTTCTACTTTATCAAAAATGACAAATTTTTTGACCGCAATTACCTTTATGGAAGCCCCAAAGGTGATTACAAGGACAACCCAAAAAGGTTCGGGTTTTTCTGCAAAGCCGTACTCTCTGCACTGGAGCAGCTTCAGTTAAGGCCGGATGTCATCCATTTAAACGATTACCACACTGCCCTGGCGGCGGTCTTTTTAGACCAGATCAGACAGGAAGGAAGGCCGGAGAAAGAATTTTTTAAACATACCTCTACCGTATTTACCATCCACAACCTGGCCTATCAGGGGGTCTTTGATCGCCATGTACTCTCTGCCCTGGGCTTGGGTGCCCGCTACTTCAGCATGGAGGGGCTGGAGTATTACGGAAGGGTCAACTTTATGAAAGGGGGTATCCTATTTTCGGACAAGATTACCACAGTAAGTCCCACCTATGCCCGGGAGATCCTCACCCCTGCTTTTGGGGAAGGCCTGGACGGGGTGCTAAGGACCAGGGCATGTGACCTGGAAGGCATTATCAACGGCATTGATTACCAGAGCTGGAACCCGGAAAATGATCCGGCGCTTTATGCCGGTTACAGCAGGGACCATCTGGATAAAAAACGGTTCTGCAAGGTCAACCTGCTGGAGAACTATTTTGGCCCGGGGAAAGCCGATTGCCCGCTCATTGGTGTGGTGTCCAGATTGTCAGAACAAAAGGGCATAGAACTTATTTATGAAGCTGCAGAGCAGATCATGGATTTGGGTTTTCTTATGATTATCCTGGGAAGCGGGGATGATAATTACCAAAAGCTGCTTCAATGCCTCCAGGAGACCTATAAGGGCCGCCTGCGGGTCAATATAGGCTACAGCGATACACTGGCCAGGCTAATCTATGCAGGCAGTGATATGTTTCTGATGCCTTCCAAGTATGAGCCTTGCGGACTGGGCCAGCTGATCAGTTTACGGTACGGGACTGTTCCTGTGGTCAGGGATACCGGGGGGCTTTCGGATACCATCATAGATGTGGGCAGGCAGAAAGACATATCTTGCGGCGCCAACGGTTTTAAGTTCAAAGAATATAAAAGCAGCCATATGCTCAAAGCATTGCAAAAGGCGCTTTCTTTCTATAAGCAAAGTGCGTCTTGGAAGCAAATCATACAAAACGGGATGGCATGTGATTTTTCCTGGAAAAACTCGGCCCAATTATATAAGAAACTGTATGCAAGCTTAAGAAAATGAGCCAAATGGACCTACACTACAAGTCCACATTAAGGAAGCTCCATATTCTTTACCAGATATCCAAATATGTTTCCTCTACCCTCGACTTGCCCAAAGTGCTTAAAATTATACTAACCGGGGTTACATTTGGGGACGGATTTGGGTTTAACCGGGCGTATCTTTTCCTGGCAGACAAAAGAGGACGGTTTTTGGAAGGCAGGATGGCTGTGGGCCCGGCCAACCAACAGGATGCTGCAGCAATTTGGCAGCAGATCGAGCAAAAAAAAATTTCCCTGGAAGAGTTTCTCCAGGTGCAGGCCAAGCAAAAACAGGAAGCGTCTGATTTGGACCGGGAGGTTCAAAAGATTAAAATACCCATCCATTCCCAATATTTGGTGGCTTCTGCTTTCAGGCAAAACCGGCTGGAAAATGTTGACTTGAGCAGTACAGAATCCCCCAGCCGGGCTTTAGAGCCCCAGATTGCAGCCTTGATTGATTATCCCCGGTTCTGCCTGGTGCCCATGGCTTGTTTCGGCCGGCCCATGGGGGCGATGATTGTGGACAATAAATACAACTGCAGAAGGATTACCGATGATGATATAAATTTTTTGCTTATGCTCAGCCAGCAGGCCACATTGGCCATTGAAAATGCCAAAGCCTACCACGACTTAAAAAAAATTGTCAGAAGACTGGTAAACATCAATCAAAAAATCAACACCCTTAAGGAATATAATGAAAACATCCTGGAAAATATACCCATTGGCATATGTGTGTCGGATCATGCATACATCATCAATGCCTGCAATGCCCGTTTCTGCAGCATGGCCCACAAAACCAGGGACATGCTAAAAGGCCGCCTGATCTCGGAAATCGGTTTGACCATCAAGGGGAAAAATGTCAAGCGGCTTTTACGCAAGGTCATGCATGTCCAAAAAAACCGGTCTTTTGAGCGGGCAGAATACAGCTTTGGCCAAAACAAGGGGCTATGCAATTTGAATTTGGCCCTGTTTAGAAAAAATGAAAAAGAGTTGCAAGGCATCATCGTCATTGTCGATGACATCACCGAAAAGGCGAAAATGGAGGAAACCCTCAAAGAGTTCCGCAATCTTGCCCAGCTGGGACAGCTGGCTGCCCATGTAGCCCATGAGATCAGAAATCCCCTGGTAGCCATTGGCGGCTATGCCCGGAGGCTGGAGGGCCAGGTTGCCCGGGGTAGTCCTATTGAACAAGAAAGCTTGCATATCATTAGCGGGGAAGTACATAGGCTGGAAAATATTTTAAGCAGTACACTACAGTTTTCCAGCCAGAAGCAAGTGGTTTATCAAAAATTCGATTTGCTTGCATCCATACGGGAATGCATCCAGGTGGTTTGTTCCTATGCCAGAGATAAGGATACGGGTATCAGGCTTTCAGGCCAATCCTGCAGGGGACCTGTGTGGGTCAACGGTTCGCCAGAACAGCTCAAGCAGGCATTGATCAATCTTTTTAAAAATTCCATAGAAGCCTCCTATGGCGGGGAGGCAGTCAAAATTACAGTAAAGCGGTCCCGGGAAAGGGCGGTAATTTACATAGAAAATAAAGGGAAGCTGATTGAAGCAGGGGACATGGAAAAAATCTTTTTGCCTTTTTATTCGACCAAGACAGAGGGGACCGGGCTGGGGCTGGCAGTCACCAAGAAAATTATCATGGAACATAGGGGCGAAATTGATGTATGCAGCAAAAAGGGCCATACTGTATTTACCATCAAACTTCCTCTAGGAGGCGGATCATGAAAAAGATACTGGTGGTTGAAGACGATGAGCATATCAGGAAACTCTATGCAGCGGAGCTTGCTGACGAAGGGTATATGGTGGTGGTTGCCGGGGATGGAGATCTTGGCTATGAGCGCTACCTTAAAGAAAAACCCGACCTTATAACCGTAGACATCAAGATGGAAAGGGTAGACGGGATTCGGATGATGCGCATGATCCGTAAAAGAGACAAAAAGATCCCCATTATTATCTATACGGCCTACGGCGAATATTCCCAGGATTTCTCAACTTGGGCGGCCAATGCATACCTGGTTAAGTCTGCCAACCTGGAGCAGCTCAAAAAGAAAATTAAACAGCTTTTGCGATAAGCTTTCGTTGCAATAAATTTTGAAAAGAATATAATAAACCAGTCCTAAACAGAAAGGAGTGCCTAGAATTGCCTGAGCTTAGAAAAGATCTCATCACTGGCGACTGGGTGATTATTGCCACTGAGCGGGCCAAAAGACCGGATAAATTTAAAGGGCAGCCCCAGGCCAAAGCAGCTGGGACGGATACCCAAAGCTGTCCCTTTTGTACGGGAAATGAGTCCATGACCCCAAAAGAAGTTTTTGCCATTCCTTCCAAAGGGGATCGAAAACCGGACCGGGAAGGGTGGCAGGTAAGGGTGGTGCCTAATAAATTCCCAGCCCTTATTGCCAATCAGTCTTCTGACAGGCAAAAGTTGGGCATCTATGAGACCATGGGCGGTTTTGGGATCCATGAGGTCATTATTTCCAATCCCAAGCACATTAGCGATATCAGCGTATTATCTGCAGAAGAGCTGGTGCCCATGCTGGCTGCTTACCGGCAGCGGATTACTGCCCTTAAATCAAATGAGAAGATACAGTCTATTATTGTGATGCATAATCAGGGCAGGGAGGCAGGTGCCTCACTGGACCATATCCATTCCCAGCTTTTTGGGCTCCCCATATTGCCTCCCCAGC
>PWYO01000312.1 GCA_003567835.1 Actinomycetota bacterium
GGATACTGCATTGTCCACAAACTTTTGGAATGCAACCTGCATCCTTACATGCCAAACCGGGCTAATCTGATGGGCAGTGATAAATGTGCGCCGGTGCTTTTGTGGGACTTCCTCGATTACATCCAGATTGCCTTTCTCCGCTATTTTAACCATGAGGTCTTTGCTGTAAAAACCTTCTTTCTTGGCAATTTGCTCAAAATAGGGGTTCACCTCCACCAGCCGGTCATTGTCCATGACATTTTTGGTAAATGATAAAGCAAATATAGGCTCGATACCGCTTGAGCAGCCGGCAATGATGCTAAGGCTTCCAGTAGGGGCAATGGTGGTGGTGGTGGCATTGCGTATGGGCGCTTCATCGGGGCTGTCATAGACACTGCCCTTCATATTGGGAAAAGGACCCCTTTCTGTGGCCAGATTCCTAGAAGCGGTTTTAGATTCATCCTGTATAAAGCTCATCACCTCTTTGGCCACCTCCAGGGCTTCTTCGCTATTATAAGGAATGCCCAGCAAAACAAGCATGTCTGCGAACCCCATTACACCCAGACCAATCTTTCTATTGTTTTTGACCATTTGGGTAATCTCTTCCAAGGGATACTTGCTCATGTCAATCACATCATCAAGAAATCTTACCGCAACATGAACCACTTCCTTGAGCTTATCATAATCGATGGTCTTGGTGCCTGCCTCTTCTTTGACCATAAGGGCTACATTAATTGAGCCGAGATTGCAGGCCTCATAAGGGAGCAAAGGCTGTTCCCCACAATTTTTTACCACGATGCCGTTGGCAATAAAGGAATTGCTGATGGGTTCGTTAAAATCATAAACATCCTGCTTGCCTACAGGGATTATTTCTTTGACTCTGTCCAGGCATCGAAACCGGTCCATTTTTTCAGGAAGTTTTCCGTGGTTGCAATCATCCAGGTTTGGTTGTTTGCGGTTATGCAAAAAACCGGATGCTTCATTGAACAGTCTCTTGGATTGAACTTCTGAAATAGACAATGCATCATGGTGTCTGATTTTGGCTGCAGCGCTTTTCCCTGATTTGCCTGCATGCTGATCGGCAAAGGGTTTAGAAAAAGAATCATTTCTGGTTAATATGCGAGATTGGATCCCTGTCTTGGTTAAGAATGTTTGCAACTCTTGTAACAGCTCTACCGAAGATGATGTTAATTGTATGCTGCCGTCAGCATCATCATTGGCAAGCGTAAAATCTGTCTGGTCTTTGCTCAGCCTGCTCCCGTCTATCGGCCAACCGATGGTTTCTTGTGATTCTTTGATCCAATATTCTGACAGATGAAGGCCATTTCCTTTTGGTTGGCCGCCTAAAGCATCACTTTTCTCATCGAGTGGAATTTCTTTGTTCGCATCAAATGCGCCAAAAGGCTGGACCAACAGCACATCACCAATCCGCAGGTCTTTCAGTTCTATATACCCCTTATCTGTGAGTATTTTATGTTCTTTGGTGGCCTGAATCTCATACCCGGACTCTGTTACCAGCCGATAGGCATCTTTTCTGCCCTGGTACCAAGATGCATTATGATTACTTTGTAATATGTTAAAATTTGCATTTGTCAATGAACCACCCATTTTGTAATCCAAAGCTCTCTGATCAAAAAGGATTTTAATATCCTCACCTTTTGTCATTTTGTTATGCAGCACGCTTGCCTTGATTTGCCCTTTGTCCGTAGCAATAAGTGTATCTCCGGTCACACAGGGATTGGTGCTTTCAATCTGGCCAATATGGGGGGTGGGGTTGTCTTTGTTCAGCCTATCCAGGAAAACAATGCCGGGATCACCATTTTTCCAGGCATGCTCTACAATCTTTTTAAACACATCCCTGGCCCGGTATTGGTCCACCACTTCTTTGGTCCTGGGATTTAATATGTCATAGTCGCTGTCACTTTCTACAGCTTTCATAAATGATTCTGTAACCCCCACCGAGATATTAAAATTGGTCAGCTTTTCACTGTTTTCCTTGGCAGTGATAAATTCAAGAATATCCGGATGGTCCACCCTTAAGATGCCCATATTGGCACCTCTCCGGGTTCCCCCCTGCTTGATGGTGTCTGTAGCTGCATTAAATACAGTCATAAAGGAAATGGGTCCGCTGGATACGCCCTTGGTGGAAAGCACCACATCGTTTTTAGGCCGAATGCTGGAAAAGGAATAACCCACGCCTCCGCCGGATTTCTGAATCAAAGCGGTCTCTTTTAATGCCTGGAAAATCGCCTCCATGGAATCCCCTACCGGCAGCACAAAGCAGGCCGCTAGCTGCTGCAGCTCTTTGCCTGCATTCATCAGTGTGGGGGAATTGGGCAAGAACGCCAAGCTGGACATGATGTCAAAAAACTTTTCTTCAATCTGGGCGATTTCCTGTTCTGACTTGCCATACTTTTTCTCCGCCGAGGCTATGTTTCTGGCCACCCTTACAAACATGTCATTGGGGGTTTCCAGCAGCTCTCCTTTCTGGTTCCTTTTGAGATATCTTCGCTCCAGCACCTTGATTGCGTTATCGGTCAAGGCAATCTTTTTGCTTTTGTAATAACGGTCAGATTTTTTTATTTGATCCATGGACCTATCCTTAAAAAAATGATAATGTCAATTTATGATAAAAAGAGAAACTTTTTTTGCGTCTTTGCTATCATTTTGAATGAAAAGCGTAATATATTGTGTATAAAATCATATTAAACCACTATATATAGTAAGTCAAGTAGGAAAACTTGAATTTGATGTTTTACCCCAAATTTTTGCTGCCAAAAAATGCGGCATTGCAGCCATGGGCCCTGTCATGCATTTTTTTGGTTTTATTTTACTTCTTTTCCATTATTCTGCTATAATTGCTAAACGATTTAGGGTTATATAATAATAAAATCATTCACTCTATTATAAACAAAAGCAAACTATAAGAGGTGGTTCATGGGGTCTTTGATCAAAAAAAGAAGAAAAAAGATGCGAAAAAAAAAGCATAAGAAAATGCTGAAAAAAACCAAATGGCAAAGAAGAAATAAATAATGAATCAATTACAAGAAGGCATCTCTTTTTATGATGCTTTAGACAAAAGGCTGCTTTTCGGAGACGGAGCGCTGGGTACCATGCTACAAAAAATGGGCATTACCCAGAGCCCGGATATCCTCAATACCGATGAGCAAAAAATAGAAAAAGTGGTGGAGGTGCACCTGGGCTATCTGAAAGCCGGCTCGGACATGGTGCAAACCAACACTTTTGGTTCCAATCCCATAAAACTGGAATCCTCAGGCACGGGTCATGCGCTACAGGCTGTAAACAGGAATGCGGTATCTGCTGTAAAAAAAGCCATAAAACTTTACAGGGAAGCCACAAACAGCAAACGCAGGATCTTTATTGCCGGCAGTGTGGGGCCTTTGGGAAAACTGCTCAAACCTTCAGGTATGGTTACTTACAGGCAAGCGGTGGAAGCCTTTGGCAGCCAGATTAAAATTTTAGCTGGTGCGGGCATAGATGCACTTATCATCGAGACTATGATGGATATCAATGAAGCCGATGCTGCCATTCAGGCAGCCAAACAAGCAACGGATTTGCCCATCATATGCACCTTGACTTTTGGGTCCAATGGGGTCACGCTTATGGGCAACAAGGCTGAGGAAGCGGTAACGCTTTTGCAGGATAAAGGCGCCGATGTAGTAGGGGCAAACTGCAGTCTGGGCTCAGAAGGCATGCTGGATATTGCCAGGAAGATGCGGGAAGCTGACCAGGATGCCAAATTGATCTTTCAGCCCAATGCAGGACTGCCTGTGGTCAAAGATGGAGAAACCTCCTATGATGAATCACCCCAGGTGATTGCAGAGAATATATCCCAATATTTAGCCTATCAGCCTTCGATAATAGGAACCTGCTGCGGCAGCACCCCTATGCATATCAAACATATCATCGACACGGTCAGCTAAGCAGCCCGCCTATAATCATTTCAACTGCCTGGTCCTCGGCCAATCCCCTGGACATCAGGGTCTGCAGCTGTTTTGAATCCACGCTGCCAATGGAAGCTTCATGGGTCACATGCGCTTTGGGGTGGCTGACCTCTACGATAGGTATGGCACTGGCCTTGCCTTCCCCCTGTATGATTTCTTTGCAGTCTACATGACCCCGTGCATATTCCGCACTGGCCACCAGCTTATTATAGACCTCTGCTTGTGCCTGGTCCCGCACGGCCACCTTGGTAATCAGCACTCCCCTGGAGTTTTTCCCTTTCAGATTTCCTGATTCCCTGATTTTGATAGAGTCGTCCCCCCTGCCGTCAATCTTGGCGGTCATCTCCATCACTGAATGGTCCATACAGGTTGTCTCATAATCAATATCGATGCTGCCCACTCTTCCCTGGAGGAGCTCAAATTCTGTTTTCAGCCTGGCTCCTTCTTCAAGAAAGACCCTGGCTTTGGGGACAACTGTAATGCCCCCCTCTTCACTGTGTATATGCTTTTCCAGATAGGAGTAGCTTGCATTTTTACGCACCCTTATTTTTCCGTCCATGATATGCTGAACATCTTGGGCATTGGGAAAAACACAATGGGAGTATACCTTTATTTTCGAATTCTGGCCCACATCCATATTTAATATAATTTTCTGCACCGCTTTTTTATGGGTCACCCCAAAACAGAGATGCACCGGCTGCTCTATGACCGTATCTGCCTCTAATTTGATATCAATATCCATTCCGTCCTTTATGGGCTTGGCTTCTACTTTCAAGCCCTCTACCTCATTGGAATCTACCACTTGGTCTTTATTGATGACCAGCCTGGCCGCATTTTTATTGCGCATAGCCTGGTGAAGGTTTGCAGCTTTTAAGATCTCTTCTGTACTCATACTATTGCTCCATTCTTTTCAGGCTCATTTATATGATCGCAGGGAAGGCATTTGTTTTCAAAATAAGGGCCGATCTCCTCTACAGTGCCTTCCCGCAAAACTGCGCCGCAGCACAAAAGAA
>PWYO01000321.1 GCA_003567835.1 Actinomycetota bacterium
TCTATTCCATTGACGGAAAGCTTATCACCGAATTCCATGCCGGGGAAAACAGGGAGATTATTCCCTTTAACCAGATGTCGCCCTTTATACGGGATGCTGTGGTCTCCGTGGAAGATAAAAGATTTTATGACCATCAGGGCGTAGATTATATTCGTATTATCGGGGCCATGATTGCCGATATCCGGGCAGGTGCCCTGGTGGAAGGCGCAAGCACCATCACCCAGCAGTATGTAAAAAATGTGTACCTGACACCGGAAAGAACTTTTAACAGGAAGATTCGGGAAGCAGCCATTGCCATCCAATTGGAACGATATTATACCAAAGACAAGATTATGGAAATGTATCTGAATACCGTCTATTTTGGCGCGGGTACCTATGGTGTGGAAAAAGCAGCACAGGTGTATTTTGGGGTTAGCGCTGCAGACCTTACTTTGGAGCAAGCCGCTCTTCTGGCCGGTCTTCTCCGCTCCCCGGAAAATTATTCGCCGTTTAACAATATGCAAAGGGCAGAAAACCGCAGAAACCTGGTCCTATCCCTGATGTATGAACAGGAATTGATTGACCAGACCCAATATCTTGAAGCGCTTACCGCCCCCATCGAGATCAATGAGGAAAGGACTGCCGGCGATCCTTCTGTTTCAAGAATTGCCCCCTATTTTGTGGACCATATTAAAAAAGAACTTTATGAGCGCAAGTTTACCGATTTTGATGTGTTTAAGGGGGGCCTGCGCATTTATACCACCCTGGATTTGGAGATGCAGAGAAAAGCAGAGCAGGCGGTCAAAACCGTTTTCCCCAATGATATCGGGCCTTCCTATTCCCTGATCAGCACCGACCCGGAGCATGGCTATATTTATGCCCTCATTGGCGGCAAGGATTATGAGGTAAGTAAATTTAATATCGCCACCCAAGGCAAAAGGCAGCCGGGATCTGTTTTTAAAGTGCTGGTCCTGGCCGAAGCCCTGGAGCAAAACATTTCCCCCAATAAAACCTATCAGGCCAACGGCCCTATTACCATTGAACTTCCCCAGAGCCCGGACTGGGTGGTCAACAATTACGGAGGGCAGCAGTTTGACCGCGAACTTAATATCATTGAAGCGACCGCTCTCTCGGTCAATGTGGTCTATGCCCAGCTTATGATGGAAGTGGGCGCAGAGAATGTGCAAAATCTCTGCCAGCAAATGGATATAGAGGATGTGGGCAGCAACCCCGCCATTGCCCTGGGAGGACTTGAAATAGGCATAACCCCCATGGATATCAATAAAATATTTTCAACTTTTGCCGCAGGGGGCATATACAGAGAGCCGGTGTCCATTTTAAAGATTACCGACGCCCAGGGCAATGTGCTCTATGAGCACCAGCCCAACCAGCAACAAAGGGTCATGGATGAACTGCATGCCTACCAAGTCACCCAGATTTTGTCCAAAGTCATCCAGGAAGGCACAGGCAGAAATGCAAATATCGGCCGGCCCGCCGCAGGCAAAACAGGTACTACCAGCGACCATAGGGATGCCTGGTTTGCCGGTTATACACCGGATCTGGCCACCGTGGTCTGGATGGGCTATGCAGATTCCACCAAACCCATGGAACCCATTGAAGGAAGGACTGTGGTGGGGGGCACCTACCCATCGGATATTTGGCGGGAATTTATGACGGCAGCCCTGGAAGGTGTGCCCGCCAGGCCGTTTCCTGCTCCAGAGGGTGAAATGGTGGAAATAGAAATTTGCTCCCAATCAGGCTTGCTTCCCACCCCCTGGTGCCCCGTAGACCTTTTGGAATTCAGGACCTTTATCTCCGGGCAGAAACCCCAGGATTACTGCCATATACATAACAAACTGCAATTCCCCAACCTGATCGGTGCAAATATTCAGGACGCCAGGGAGATTTTAGAAAAACTGCACTTTGAAGTATCTGTGGTCCAGGAGCACGACCCGACCTATGGACCTGATATCGTATTTGACCAGGATCCCAAACCGGGAGAGATTGTGGAATTTAAAGACGGCACCCTTCCTGTGGTCAACCTGAAAGTCAGCCTGGGAGAAGAAACCGTAACCATGCCCAGTTTGCTGGGGATGGAAAAGGAAGCTGCTGAGGCGATTATCAAGGAATTCGGGCTTACCCTGGCAGAAGCCGTCTACAGTTTCCATGACCAGTATCCCCCGGACCGGATCTTTGACCAGGATCCCAAACCGGAAACAGAAATAAGCAAGGACACGCCTGTGGTTATATATATCAGCCAAGGCGAAGATCCGGAGGCCAGGGTGCCCAATGTCATTGAACTGACCAAAGAAGAAGCCATCACAAAACTGCAGGCTGCAGGATTCAGAAATATCACCGTGAACAACGAAGAGGGCACAGCAGCCATAGGCACGGTATTCCATCAGGTGCCTGTAGAAGATACGGTATACAACAAACAGGCTGAAATCATCATCAGCGTGAGCATGGGAGTGCTGGTGCCTGATGTCACCGGGCTGGGCAGGCAGGCAGCCATAAACAGGATAGAGGCCAAGGGCCTAACCGTAGAGATTAAGCCCAGAAATGACACCCAGGGCACTGTAGTCAGCCAGGATCCTGCAGGAGGCAGCTATATCAATTACGGCTCCAAGGTGACCCTGACCATTGAAGAGCCTGCTGCGCCTCCAGAAGATGATGAAGAAGATGAAGATGAACAAGATGACTAACCGCTGCGATTCTTTTTCTGCATTCTCTTTTAGCCCAACTGCAAAAAAATCGCAGCCTGGACCCCTTTTTTTGCCGGGCACATTTTTGCAGGACTGCTTATAGGCTCTGCTGCGGCTTTTTTTATAAAAAAGCAGGCAACTGGTTGCCCCCACATATTTTACGGCCATCCACCCCGGCTGACATGCTTATTGGACCCCTCTTAGCATATGCCCCCGGGTGTAATCCTTAAACAGGCGGTCATCTCTGAAATAATCACAAAATTTTCGGTAGCCTTCCCGCCCTTTGCTGTGCAGCATGTCCGCCGCTTTTGTATAAGCTTCCAAGATTTTCTTCTGGCTTTTGGGGTCCAAAAACCGAAAATCCAGCCTCAATAAATCCAGATTCCCGGCCATTGCCTGGTCCAGATCGAAAAAGTTGCAGATTTTTTTGGCATTAAATACCAATAGATTGCCCCACATGTCTGCATCAACCCGGAATTTATAGCCTTTGAGGTCCTCCAGGTAATAGTCTTTGCTGCTGCTGTAATGGCGGGCAAGCATATCGAAACGAAATCTGGCCGCCATCACCGGAAAATGGCCGTAACCAAACATGGAAAGCGCGATGTTGTGTTTTGCTTTAAACCGCTGGCAAAGATCTGCCGCTTCCCTTATATTGAGCTCATTGGAAAGCTCTATTTCGGTAATAGGCAGGTCCCCTGCCTGCTCTGCCATTTGGACCGCGGCCAGGGTGTTTGCAGTATGCATGTCCCTGCCCATAATGATGGCACCATTGGGCTGGTCCATACCTAAAACATAATGGAAACCAGCCAGGCTGCATACCTCAAAATTGGCAAATCCCTTTTTGATTAACGGATCCAGCATAGAAGCAAGCCATGCAAAATCCTTCTCATAGGCAATCCGGGGAATATGGTAAAAAAGCGTAGCGCCCTTTTGCCTGCAATATCCGTCCAGGCCGCTTAGCGCCTTTTGGGGCTTGCCCTGGTAGATAATATGCTGGGCCCCGCAGTCCGCGGCAAGGGCCGCCGCTTTTAAGTCATACACATTGACCGATATGCCCCATCTGCGGCTGCTCTCCTTGTTTTTGGGTTGCGCTTTTTGCAGGCCGTATTCATTCAGGTACTGGTTTAGGGCCTCCTCACCGAAACCTTGGTGCTGCCTTTCTGGTTTGGCCTTGGCCTGGACATGATCATACTTATAAAGGCTTTTGGCTTCTCCCTCCAGCTTGTGGTCAAAATATTTAAAAACACGGTCATTTTCTGCAATATAGATGGGTTTTTTGATGGGAATCCGGTACAGCGTCTTAGTGCCCTTTTTGCCTATTTTGTCCGCCTTTTTTACGGTCATTCTTTCATTTCCGCGGTTGGTCCATATCTCCAGAAGGTCTTTTCTGTAAATGGGGATTTTCGTTTTGATGACCGCTGCCTGGGGCCGCTTTTTGTTTTTGCCGTATTCCAGGCTTTCAACCCGTCCGCAAAAATTGCCGATGCTCCCGCTGGTCTTGGGGTTGATAATCTTTTTGGGAAATGTTTCTTTCAAATATCCCACATCGCTGTCCCTTAAAAATATTTGATTGAGCTTATAGGCGTCTTTTTCTGCTACTGCATAGTTCTGGGGGTTGCTGTAATAGGCTTCCATATACTTTTTATAAATTTTGGTCACCATCCCCACATATTCCGGTGTTTTCATCCTCCCTTCAATTTTAAGGGCATCAATACCGCTTTCAATCAGCTGGGGCAGCAGCCCAATGGCACATAGGTCTTTTTTGGAAAGGTAGTAAAGGTGCTTTTTGTTTTCCCGGTAAAAGCGCTGCTGGTCTCTGTACAGCAGCCTGTATTTCATCCTGCAGGGCTGGCTGCATCTGCCCCGGTTTCCGCTCCTGCCGCTGACAAAGGAACTGAGATAGCAGTGACCGGAAAATGCATAACACTGCGAACCATGTCCAAATACCTCTACCTCAATATCGCTGTTTTGAGTAATATGCTGAATCTGGCGCAAAGTCATCTCTCTTGCCAGCACCACCCTTTTGATGCCCATTTGTTCAAGCATGGCTACCCCCTTTAAGCTGTGTATATTCATCTGGGTGCTGGCATGAAGCCGGGTATGGGGGAAATGGTCTTGGACCAGCTTGTAAACACCTAGGTCCTGTATGATAATGCCGTCCTGACAGATCTGCTGATAGCGGTTCAAAAAATGGGCAACTTCTGACATTTCGCTGTCTTTGATTAATGTATTTAAAGTAAGGTAGAGCTTGGCTTTCCGGCTGCGGGCAAGCA
>PWYO01000121.1 GCA_003567835.1 Actinomycetota bacterium
TAAAGAGCTGGGTCTTCTGGTACTGAAACATACAGACGGCAATGTGATGCCCATCATTGACATGATCATAGACTCCGGTTTTGACTGCCTGGATCCAATTGATCCCATCGCGGGCATGGACCTGGCTTATATGAAATCAAATTACGGCCAAAAGATCACCCTGAAAGGAAATGTTGATTGTGCAGGAACCCTGGCCCATAAAGGAATTGCGGAAACAGTCGAAGAGACCAAAAAATGTCTGCAGATAGGCATGCCCGACGGCGGCTATATCCTTTCATCGAGCAATTCGATCCACTCTTCGGTGAAACCGGAGAATTATAAGGCTATGCTGGAGACATTAAAAAAACACGGAAATTATGAAAACTAAGGGAGGTATTGCCCAATGTATGAAAAAGAAAAGCAGGATATCATAAATGCCGCGCTGGCACTTAAAGAATACAGGCTGATTGCCCTTTCCGGCGGCAATGTCAGTATAAGGAAACCAGCTGAAGGGCATATACTGGTAACGCCTTCGGGGATGATGTATGAAACCATGGTCCCAGATGATGTGGTGGTCATTGAACCAACTGGAGCGGTGGTTGAAGGGACTCGGAGGGTTTCCGTGGACACAGAGGCCATATTATATATTTACAAACATATGCCTGAAGTGCATTCGGTAATCCATACCCACCAGGTTTATGCCACAGCGGTTGGCCTGGTTGAAGATGTGCTGCCTGCAGCGGTTACCACTCTGCCCAATGCAACCTTGGGGCCGGTTACCGTAGCGCCTTACAGCTCTGCTGCCAGCTTGGAGATGGGCATCCATACCGTAAAGTATATCAATCATAAAAGAGCGGTCATATTAAAGAATCATGGTGTGATCACTGTGGGCGGAAATCTCAAAGAAGCCCTTTATGCTGCGGTTTATTTAGAGGATGCTGCCAAAACGTATATTGCGGCAAAATCCATAGGCAATCCTGCCCTGCTTGATGAGGAGCAAGTCAAGGTAGCCGTCCAGAAATTTGAAGAGTATGGACAGGAAAAAAAGGCAAAAGAATAGATTGTTAAAAAAACCGCATCTATGTACTTTTAGTTAAAAAATAATTACGGAAGAATGATGAGAAAAAATAAGATCTTTTTAGGGCTTTATGAGAAAGCGCTTCCCGAGGACCTTGATTGGGAAGAGAGGTTTGAATTGGCCAAAAAAGCCGGATTTAATTTCATGGAAATTTCTATTGATGAATCCGACCAAAGGCTGGAAAGGCTTCAATGGGATCGGCCAAAACGCCAAAAACTCAACCAGGCAATCAGCAATACGGGGATGCCCATTGTAACCATGTGCCTTAGCGCCAACAGAAGATTTCCTATTGCCAGCGAATACCCCCATGTGGAAAAAAGAGGCATGGAAATCCTTGAGGATGCAATCTGGTTTGCTTTTCATACCGGCATAAGGATTATACAGGTTGCAGGATATGATGTGCTCATGGGCCAAGAGAAAAGCACAAAAAAATCTCGGGAAAAGTTTGGCAGCAATCTTATGCAGCAGGTTACACTGGCATCTAAGCTGGGCGTAACCCTGGGCTTAGAAAATGTTGATGTTGATTTTGGAAGCTCCATTGAAAATCTCCTTTATTATGTCCAGAGCATTGACTCACCCTGGCTGCAGCTTTATCCGGATATCGGCAACCTTGCTGCCATGAACCACGATGTTCTAAAACAGATAAACATGGGAAAATCGCATATTGTGGCCGTTCATGTAAAAGATACTACAGAAGGGGTGGTCCGCAGGGTGCCTTATGGGCAAGGGATCGTGGATTTTGAGCCTGTGTTTGAATGTTTAAAAAGGATTCATTTCCATGGCCCATTATTGATGGAAATGTGGACTGACCCGGACAAGGACAATTTTGAGGTGGTCAAAAAATCCAGGGATTGGATTTATAAAAAGGCTCAAAAAGTATGGAATACAAATGGTTAAGTATCGGGCACAGGGTGGTCTACCCATTGTCGGGTATTGGCCATAGAGCTAGCATGATGGTGTCAGTCATGTGCATAAAATGGTAATTACCGAGTTTTCCGGTGCAGAGAAAAAGGGGTAAAAACGGTGGGATTGCGCAACAAGACCCGACCAGCCCTTTTCATATGAGATGTCTATGGCTCGCAGGAAGGTAAAATTTTGGCCAGACTTGAGTGCCTATACGAAAAGCCTGGTTGTTAAAAGCGGGCAGGCGGCAATAGGAGAATAACAGACCGAAGCCGGTATGCGCATATGGATTTTGAAATTGTTAAACCATAAACCGAAAAGGTAAAAAAGGATAAGAAATGAAAGACGGACGTGTAACCAACAGATTTGATGTCCAGATGATGGATGCCATTAAGGGCTATGAAAGAAACATTGTTTATGTGGACGGCGAAGACATAAGGCTGGCCCATTCACTAAAAATGTTCCGCAAATACAATGGAAGCAATGCCATTATACTGGGAAATCAAAAGACGATTATGGCCAATCTCAAAGAAGCCGGGATTGTCAATATGGGAGCCATAGAGATTATTGAGCCCGCTAAAAGCCCGTATTATGAGGATTACAAAAATAAGCTTGCAGAACTATTTAAGAAAAAAAATAAACCGATCACCGAAGCCCAGGCAGCAGAGATGTCCAGCTGTCCCAATTATTTTGCTGCCCTGATGCTTAAGTTTGGCCAGGCAGATTGCGGCATAAGCGGTTCATTGAGCTCTACAGGGTCCATGCTCAAGCCTGTTATTCAGGTAATTGGGGCAAGAGACGGCCAAAAATACTTAAGCGGCGCAGTCATGGAAGTGGTGCCGGACTGCCCTTATGGGCTGGATGGCCAGTTTTTGTATGCTGATGTTGCGGTTATGCCGGATCCTAACCAGGAGCAAATGCTTGACTTGGTCATGGCCAGCTACAGGACCGCCAAAAGCCTTTTTGACGGGGAGCCAAAAATTGCCATGCTTTCCTACTCAACCAAAGGGAGCGCCCATAGCCCAAAAATTGAACAGATCAGGGAAGTGGTCAAGACAGTAAAAAAATTAAATCCGGAGATTAAAATCGACGGAGAGCTGCAGTTTGATGCGGCAGTTGTGCCTGAAGTAGCCCAAACCAAAAGCCCGCAGAGCGAGGTTGCAGGTTCTGCAAATGTCTTAATTTTCCCCGACCTGTCATCAGCCAATATATGTGTCAAGACCACACAGAGGCTGGCAAAAGCGGATTACTATGGGACCATCATACAGGGCTCGATTATACCTTTTAATGATCTGTCCAGGGGAAGCCCGCCCGAAGAGATTGCCATCCTTTCATTTTTAACCTTAAAACAGTGCAGATTCAAAGAAGAAGAAAATGGAAACATTTTTTAAGGAGGCATCATCCTATATAAAAAAACGCAGGTAATTTAGTGCGTGTAAGCAATATGAAAAACGACATTCATACAAGAGGAGGATTTGGTGAAGATTACCAATAAGCTATTATTAGAGCTGTTTGAGAAGATGGTACTGGTCCGAAGTTTTGAACGAAAGATTTATGACCTTGCCACAAGAAGCATTGTGCATGGCTCGGTTCACCTATGCATAGGAGAAGAAGCGGCGTCAGTGGGCACCACCATGCCCTTGGAAGACCGTGATTACATTCTCCCTACCCACAGGGGCCATGGCCAGGGTTTGGCAAAGGGCGCTGACCCCGACACCTTTTTGGCTGAGATTATTGGCAGAGAAAAAGGGTTGTGCAAAGGAAGGGTAGGGTCCATGCATTTTTTTGATAAAAAGAACAATAACCTTGGGGCCCAGGGAATTTTGGGGGCCCAGTTTCCCATTTCAGTGGGGGTCGGTCTGGCCATTAAGCTCCAAAAGATGGACAGCGTTGCGGCTGTTTACTTTGGTGACGGGACTTCGAATCAAGGTACTTTTTTTGAAGCGTTGAATTTTGCAGATTTGTGGGATTTGCCCATCATATTTGTCTGCATTAATAATTTTTACGGAATGGGAACCCATTATAAGGATACCTGCAATACATGCGTTCACAAGAAAGCGGAGATTTTTAACATGGACATCGAAACCGCAGACGGCAATGATGTAAAAGAGGTTTACCAGAAAATGTCCGGTTTGGTCAAGAAAGTCAGGAAGAAGAAAAGACCAGCATTAATCGAATGCTATACATATCGTTTCCTGGGCCATTCTGCATTTGATAACCGACCTTACAGGCCCAAAGAAGAGGTCAAGGAATGGAAATCCAAAGACCCCATAAAGAGGACAGAAGAAGAATTAATCGAAAAAGGGGTAAGCAAAGAAGAAATTGAAAATATAAAGAACAAGGTTGAAGAGTCGATTAAGCAATCGGAGGATTTTGCTTTGAATGCGGATTTTCCTGTTTATGACCCTTCAATGGAATTATAAAGGAGTAAGTGATGCGAGAGATTAGCTATGCACAGGCTTTAAGAGAGGCCATGTCGGAAGAAATTCGAAAGGATGAGGGGGTAATACTCATAGGAGAAGATGTCGGTGAAGGCTACAGGGGTTGTTTTGGCGTTTCTACAGGGATGATTGAAGAATTTGGACCCAACAGGATTATCGATACACCGATATCGGAAAATACCATTCTCGGATCAGGGATCGGCGCGGCACTTATGGGCATGAAACCGATTGTGGAGATGATGTTTTCCGATTTTATTGCGGTTTGTTTTGACGGCATTCTCAACCAGGCAGCCAAAATTAAGTTTATGTCCGGAGACCAATTTAACCTGAACCTGGTTGTGCGGCTGCCTGGAGGCAGCGGGGGCGGAACCGGACCCCACCATTCCCAGAGCCTGGAGGGATTGTTTCAGAGCATTCCTGGAATCAATATCGTTTTGCCTTCCAATGCTTATGATGCCAAGGGCCTGCTAAAAACATGTATCAATCTGGGGGAACCGGTACTGTTTTTTGAGCATAAAAAATTAAACAAGA
>PWYO01000229.1 GCA_003567835.1 Actinomycetota bacterium
AGAATATCGCTTTTCTTAAAGGTCCTGATGTCTATTCATCTAATGAAAGATTTACTGCTTATCGGGATGTCATGGATGAAAATGGCCTTCCTTTACCTGATTATTTGATCACCAAAAACATTTTGCAAAAAAATGAAGCCTATGGGGAAACCAAAAAACTGTTAAGCCGCCATAAAAACATCACCGCCATCGTGGGCAACAATGACTACACCACTTTGGGGGCCATCAAAGCGATTAAAGATATGGGTTTGGGTATCCCTGAGGATATCTCTGTTGTGGGATACGATGATATTGACATCACCGAATTACTGGATACGCCATTGACGACCGTGCACTACCCGAAATTCACCTGTGGGCAAAAGGCTACCCAGATGATTATTGATATGTTAAATGAAGAGAAAAGTGAAAGCAGAAAAATTGTTTTAAAAACCAATTTGATAAAAAGGGGATCCTGTGGTCCAGCCAAATCAAAGACTACCAAAGCTTCTTAGCAAACAAGGTTATCTCCCAGACCGGCTAAGGCCGTTATCTTGGTGTTCAAAAGAGATGACCAGAAAAAGGGAAGCAGGGGTTGTCCAGACTGTTGCCTGGGTTGGTCAGGACTTAGAAAGTCCTGCCGGATGCAGATCCCTGCCACCGCTTCAAGCCATCTTTTTGACCTGTCTAGGGAGTTTGGGAGGATATGGGGATTCAAAAAAGGCAAATAGAAGAAGGGATGAAAGGAGTTGAAAGATTTGGCTGATTTTAAGGACAAACAGTTCGTAAAAGATCATGCCATGGCGCTTATTGAATTCTATAAGCCCCGGGTGAAAGATAATCTGTATGGGGGTTATTATTGTGCGTATTTGGATGACGGCAGCATTTATGACCAGGACATCAAAGACCTGGTTTCCACAACCAGGTTTATTCTAAATTTTAGCTTTGGCATATTTCTGGGCGGGCCTTCCTTGTATAAGGATTATATCCGGCACGGCCTGGCATTTTTAGAAATAATCCATAGGGATCACCAAAATGGGGGATATCATCAGGTGGCAAAAAACAACATACCGGCTATTGCCAATAAAATGACCTATGGGCAGGCATTTTGCTTATGTGCGGTCAGCAATGCTTATAAAGCACAAGTAAAGGAAGCCTATCCTCTGATTGGCAGGATTTATGATTTTTTAGAGGAAAAACTTTGGGAGCCGGCACATGGCCTTTATGTAGATGAATGCTCCAATGATTTTACGAAAACCGATGATTACAGGGGCCAAAACAGCAATATGCACATGACCGAAGCCATGCTTGCTGCATTTGAAGCCACCGATGAACAAAGGTATCTGGATCGGGCCTATAATCTGGCGCATAAGATCACCGTAGAGCTTGCAAAAAAATCAAAGGGTCTGGTTTGGGAGCACTATGATAAAAACTGGGATATTGACTGGGAGTACAATAAAGACGATCCCAAAAATCTTTATAAGCCTTATGGATTTTTGCCGGGTCATCTGACCGAATGGACCAAACTATTGCTGATCTTGGAGAGATACAAGCCTGCTTCCTGGCAGCTGGAAACAGCCGAATATCTTTTTAACCAAGCCATAGCCAAAGCTTGGGATGAAAAAAATGGGGGGTTCCATTATTCTTTTGACAGCAAAGGTAAAATTTTAGATACGGACCGGTATTACTGGGTCTTTGCAGAGACCATTGCCGCTTCTGCAATCCTTGCGCTGCGTACGCAGAACCAAAAATATTGGGATATATATGGCAAATGTTGGGAATATGCATACCGTTATTTTTACGATCAAAGGCATGGAGGCTGGTACAGGATTGTATCCATGGACAAAAAAGTGTTCAGTGAACAAAAGTCGCCTCCCGGAAAATCAGATTACCATATCATAGGGTCCTGCTATGAAGCAGCAAGGGCTATGGATTTCTACCAATAATATTAATTTAATACACAAAGGGGTTGATATGACACCTAGAGATAGGATCAAAAAAGCGCTCTGCCACCAGGAGGCAGACAAAATCCCCATTGATTTGGGCAGCATGCGTTCTTCGGGTATTGCTGCAATCGCCTACAACAATCTTAAACATACAATGGGTCTGGGCCATACGCCCACTAAAATGTATGATTTTATTCAGCAGCTGGCCTACCCTGATGAAGAAGTATTGAAAACCTTTCAGATTGATGTTGTTGATGCGGGCAGGGCATTTCTTGCTGGTGCACAGGACTGGCGACCCTGGACACTGAATGATCAATCAACATGTTTGATTCCAAGATACCTGGATATAGAAATCGATGACCGGGAAACTGTCTATTTAAAAAACGGCAAACAAAGATTGGGCAAAAAGCCTAAGTCTTCCCTTTATGTGGACCAATGCTATTGGGTATATGAGGATCTGGAGGAGATACCCGATGAATTTTTGGATGAAGACCTGGACCGGCATGTATGGGCGGTGCCTTCTCCTCCCTGGCATCTAAACATCTTTGACGACCAAGATTTTAAGCTTTTTGTGGATACCATCAAAGACCTGTACAACAGCAGCCCTTATGCGGTGCTGCTTTCTTTTGGGGGCAACCTTTTTGAGACCGGAACTTTTTTGCGAGGTATGGCAAATTTTATGATGGATACCTATGCCAGTAAAAAAAAGACCAAAAAACTTGTAGACAGACTGGTGGAAAGAAACCTCAAAAAACTGGACCGAATCCTTCAGGGGGTGGGTTCCTATGTTGATGTGATGATGTTTGGGGATGACCTGGGCGGACAGGATGGGCCCTTTATGTCTGCGGACGTCTATGCTGAAATCTTTAAACCCGGACATCAAAAAATGTGGGGTTTTGTCCACGACCACAGCGACTGCAAGGTTTTTTTGCATTCCTGCGGCTCTATCTATGAATTGCTGCCCCACATGATTGATGCGGGGTTGGATATCATCAATCCTGTGCAGACCAGCGCCAAAGATATGGAACCTGAAAAACTTAAAAGGGAATTTGGCAAAGACCTTGTTTTTTGGGGCGGCGGTTGCGATACCCGGGATGTGCTGCCCAATGGGACACCAAAAGAAATCGAAGAGCACGTAAAGAAGCGAATAGAGATTTTTGCCAAAGATGGAGGATTTGTTTTCAACCAGGTGCATAATATATTGGCAAATATTCCTCCTGAGAATGTGACAGCTATGCTGAAAGCTGCCCATAAGTTTGGCCAATATTAATCAGATTTAAGACATTCTATAAAAAGAAAAGGGAAAAATATTAAATTGTCAAAAAACTATAGTGATAAAAAATATTAAACCTAATTTGATCTTTGAAAACTAAATAGACCAAGCAGCTAAATCTGATAGATGGGACCGCATAAACACCCGGGATGGGTCATAAAATCGTGTTTTGCTTAAGCATTGCAAACATCATCCGGATAAGTTTTGCTGCTGCCTTCATAAAAGCCTTCTTCTTGTCAAAATATGTCTAGAAGGTAAATACAATATTCGGTGTCTCAATATGCCTGACATGTTTATCCCACTCTTCGGTGAAAACCAATAAAACCGCACTGTATAGGCATCTGGCACCAAAAATTTGATACCTGCAACCTTTTTTTATCGCTTTAGGTAAGCTCTGTTCAGATGGTTATTTTTATCCAAAGCATGTCTTAGGGCCTCTTCTGGCGGAGCTCGAGACCTTTCAAAGCCAGTGTTTATGCGGGTTGGTATGAGATTGTATAGAAAAGTTTGGTTATAAAACCATGGGTGCTTTGGAGAGTATCTGCCATGTGAACTTTCTAGAGCAAGGGTCCTTATCAAGTGCAGAAACTGGATTGGCCAGTTTTGTGGAAAACAAATACCCAAAGAATAATCACCCGTACAATCTTGTAAAACCTAACTGCATATATCAAAAAACCTGTTTCTGCTTCTATCATAAACACAGGCGCATGATCTTCCTTTTTTCCAATTCCTCCACCCATAATAGGATTCATTGCTGCAAATTTTGTTTGACTAAAAAGGGCAACTATGCTAATTTGTTATAACTTAATATCAAATTGTTTTTTCAAAAAATTTATTAATCAAGAAATTTGATGATAATGAATTTGAAGAAATTCATAGCATGCACATGCATAAGCCAGCCCTCTTTGTGTGTAGTTGGCAGACCGTAAAAAGAGAGAAATACATACTAAAAAGACAATTTTAAATAAACAAGCATAGATATCTCTGTGGGAGTAAAATTATAAAACATTTTTTTGTAGCTTAATTTTTAAGAAATAATAGGCTTAAAAATATACAATAAGGAGCATTATATGATGTATAAGGGTAAATTATTTTTAATGAAAGAGATTACCAAGACCTTTCCTGGAGTCAAAGCATTAGATAAGGTTACCTTTGAGGTTTCACCTGCAGAAGTGCATGCCCTGGTGGGTGAGAACGGAGCAGGCAAATCAACACTGATCAAGATTCTATCGGGTGTATATGCCCAAGACTCCGGAGACATCATCTATAAGGGAAACAAAACCCAGATCAACAATGCCCGGCAGGCTCAGGAACTAGGCATAAGCACCATCTACCAGGAACTGAATCTGTGCCCCAACCTTACTGTGGTGGAAAACTTATTTTTGGGAAATGAAAAACCCAAGACAATCTTTAAATACATAGACGAAAGCCAGCTAATTAAAAAATGCAAGGAATATTTGGAACTACTGGATTCGGATATTGATCCCAAAACTCCGGTTATACTGCTCAGTGTGGCCCAGCAGCAGGTTGTGGAGATTGCCAAGGCCTTGGCGCTTGAGAGTGACATCATTGTCATGGACGAGCCAACTTCTTCGCTGTCCCTCCATGATACCAAAAAATTGTTTGAAATTATCAAAAGGCTAAAAGAACAGGGCCGGTCGGTGATCTATATATCCCACCGGCTTGAAGAAGTTTTTGAGATTGCAGATATCGTTACGGTCCTAAGAGA
>PWYO01000221.1 GCA_003567835.1 Actinomycetota bacterium
AAAATAAGGGGTAGAAAATGAGACCAATCACACTTTTTACAGGCCAATGGGCAGATCTTGAATTTGATGAAATGTGCAAGGTTGCCTCTGAATTTGGCTATGAAGGGCTGGAGCTTGCAACTTGGGGAAACCATGTAGACCCAAAAAAGGCAGCTGAAGATGACGGTTATGTAAAAGAAATCAAAGACACCTTGGAGAAATATAACTTAAAAAGCTGGGCCATCAGCGCACACCTTTCCGGACAATTGGTGGGTGATGTATATGATAAAAGGCATAATGGTTTTGCTCCACCGGATGTTGCCGACAATCCTAAGGCCATGCGCCAATGGGCCATACAGGAAGTCAAATATACCATTGCTGCAGCAAAAAATTTGGGCATCAATACCATCACTGGTTTTACCGGCTCTCCCATTTGGAATTACTGGTATTCATTTCCGCAAACTACGGAGGAAATGGTCAAGGAAGGCTACAATACCATTGTTGAGCGATGGTCACCGCTGTTTGATGAAATGGATAAAAACGGCATTCAATTTGCGCTGGAGGTGCATCCTACGGAAATCGCCTATGATTTCTATACATTTGTAATGCTTCTTGAAGCTTTTGATAACAGGAAAACACTGGGCATGAATTTTGACCCCAGCCATCTTTTATGGCAAGGTCTCAAGCCCCATCTGGTAATCCGTGAACTCCCGGACCGTATGTATCATGTACACATTAAAGATGCCAGTGTTACGCTTGACGGTCTTAATGGAATACTCGGCTCACATCTAGAATTCGGAAAGACCAGGAGAGGCTGGAATTTCCGGTCACCAGGCAGGGGCGAGGTTGATTTTTCTTCAATCATTCGAGATTTGAACGAAATCAACTATGACGGACCCCTTTCAGTAGAATGGGAAGATTCAGGTATGGACAGGCTCAGAGGGGCAAAGGAAGCCTGTGAATTTGTCAGGCACATCAATATCGATCCTGCTTCAGGCGCTTTTGATGATGCCCTGAAGAAGTAAAATGTAAATTTGTATGAAAAGGCCTACCAGGGAAAGCAATCTGATCTATGATAGCTTGCTTTCCCTATTTTTTTATGATGTGGCCTAAGTCATATGGGCAACTCTCCATATCATAAATTTTTCTCTACATTGATTCGGCATTTGAAACGTGCTATATTTTAGAAAGTTATACCAGAGCGATCTCATGTGATTGTTTTTTTGGGCGTGCTTCCATTTAGACTTTTTAGCCAATTTTTTGATAAAGCAAGCAAATACTAAAAATGAAGAGGGCAGCATGATCGGTTTCGGCATGTACACAGAGAACTGCAGAGGCACCGGCGGCATTGTTACGGCAGCAGAGCCTGCCGTAAACCACAAATTGGACCATGTAGCATTTGGGGTAACTCCTGGCCGGCATTGTATCCAGGGCATGGGTGATGAGCCGGGTATTGCACGCAAGGACCATCCTTTGACAGTAAGGAAAGTATGTGAAGATCATCATCTTAGGATCTCCCAGATTGAGGGCTCTTTTCCATTAACGGGTTTTGACAGTGCTGTTTTTAGCGGACAGTATGTGCAGCAGTCCATAAGGTGGGCAAGGGGCCCCGGCTGCCCAAAGGCGGATACGACCGATTGTAGAAAAGCTATGACAAGGCCCGGGATGCGGTTTTTAAGCAGACCGTCAACCATGATCAAGCATGCTTGCAATGGGCAGGAGACTCCCAAACGGTCATACATGCGGAGCCGCATGGCCCATACACCGGAGATATAGCATGCATGCAGAAGCTATTTTCCCGCTTGGATATAAAGAATATGCCCAAAAAATAGACAGTGATTGGTTTTAATCAAAGCTGCCTTATAGTAAAATTATTATCATTGTAAAAAAGGAAAAAGACAGGAGTGAAAAAGTCATGAACATCGGACTATTTCTACTAATTAAACCATTTGCCGGCGTGGAAGACCAGGTAAAAATCGCAAAGGAGTGGGGCTTTGAGCATGCAGATATTACAGATACCAATGCAGGCGGCAGCATGCTGGGAACTGCAGGATTTAGCCCTACGGTAAGCCTGGACGATAACCCCTTTGATGTAAAAAGGCTTTTTGATAAATACGGCATGACCATTTCCACGGTATGCGCCCATGCGAATCTGCTTGACCCGTCCAAGCCCAGCAGGTACGGCACGCATGAAGTTATGAAAGCCATCAGGTTTGCTTCAGCCATAGGGGTAAAAGATGTTATTACCACCGATAATGAACCCTCTACGGAATGGGCAGAAAATTTGAGTTTTGACCAGAAGACGCTAATAATCGCTGAAAAACTGTATGAGCCGGTAAAGATGGCCCAGGATATGGGGGTAAGGGTTTTACTTGAAAACCACGGTCCCATAACAGACACCATAGAGGGTTTATCCAAAATATTTGAGCTTCTGGATAACCCGCCGGCATTGGGCATAAATCTGGATAGCGGCAACTGTTGGCTGGGCGGCACCGATCCGGTTGAAGTTGCCAAAAAGTTCAAAGACAAAATACATCATATACACTGGAAAGACCTCGGAGAAGAATGGGTTCCAAAAAGAGGAAAGCAATTCGGCGCTGGTTTTTCAACCATAGCCATGGGTGATGGGATCATAGACATTAAAGGCGTTTGCGAGGTTTTAAAAGACCAAAATATTGAAAACTCAACCCTGGAGATTGTGGGCGACCAAGAACTTATGCAAAAAAGCGTTGATTTTCTGAGATCCTGCGGCATATAGGACACATATAAACAAGGGTTTGATGCCAACAGCCAAATATGTTTGCGGTAACCAAAGGTTGGCCACCCTGGCCTTATTGGTGAATGGGGGAAAATAGGCTAACTGGTATATTGGACCCCATAGGTTTTATAGAAAGCTCAAGTTGTCGAAGTCTTTACATGAACGCTTGGCGGGATTGTTTTGTTTGATGACAAGCAGGGTCCAAGGGTTGGGCCATGATCAGGGCAAAAATAAAATGCTAAGAAAACAAGGAGTGAGAGATGCGCGAACAAATTACAGACACCAGCTACCAAAAAAAGAGACTGACCAGAGATGAGCTGGTAAAACATATGGAAAGCTTTTCACTGGACCTAAAAATCTCGGTAGGAATATGGTATTTTGCTCCGGGCGGGGGCAGATTTCATGAAGCATATGTACCGGACAAAACCATTGCTGAACGTATTGAGATGGCGGCAGATATGGCCAAATTTGGTGTAAAAGCCATTGAAGCCCATTACCCCAATGAGGTGAATGAAGAAAACTGGCATCTTTACCAGCAGCTTGAAAAAGAGGCAGGAATAGTGCTCCAGTCTGCATATCCAGCCATTTTTTATCCCAAAGAATATGAATTTGGTTCGCTTTCAAACCCCATTGATAAGTACCGTAAAAAAGCGATGCAAACACTGGTGGATTGTTTGAAGTTTGCAAAAGACAAAAACCTTCACCACGCAGGGATTTGGCCGGGTATCGATGGGTATACCTATTCCCTTGGAACCATGTACTATGACATGTGGGACCGATTTGAAGGCGCTGTAGCAGAGGCCATGGATGAAGTTCCAGGTGTACTGTGTGCTATTGAGCCCAAGCCCTATGAGCCTGCACCAAACAATATTTACAGGACCACCGCCGATGGCCTGATTGCCTGCAAGGATATTGAACAAAGGATGAAAAATAAGCAAAACAGGGATTTGCTGGATCAAGGCATTTCCTTGATGGGCATGCAGCCGGAAATAGGCCATATAAGGATGGGCTTTGAAGACACCCCCTATGCCATTGCAAGATGCTTGCGGGAGGGAAGATTGTTTAATACCCACTGGAACAGCCAGCCGCTGGGCAATTATGACCAGGATCTCAATGTGGGTGTAGTGGAGTGGCAGCAGGCAGAAGCCATGCTTTTTGTTTTGAAGATGGCAGGCTTCAAAGAGTATTTTGGCATAGATATTAATCCGGAAAGGATGCCTGTTGAAAAGGCCATAGAAATTAATTGTCTTGCACTTAATACCATGAATGAGAAAATAGATGACCTTCCGTTTGAAAAGATCATTGATGCTTATTATGACCCTGAAAACAACAGGGGAGAAATCGAGATGATTCTAGCGGAAGCTATGAAAAAGTAAAACGCTTCATGTTCAGATTAGTCAAATAATGGGCAGCTTTCTACATAGGGAGCTGCCCATTATTTTAAAAAAGTGTTTGCATTTGGCCTATTGAGTTTTATGGCATATTGCATAAAACTGTTTGTCTGGGACCAAAACCATGGAAACATTCTTTTTACAAATACTGTACCACAGCAGCCTATTGCTTGATGGATTTTTGGCTGCTGGGCTGCATAGGCAGCATCTGTAAAAATTTTGTGAAAGGAAACTATGAGTGCGCCGAGAAAAGCATATAAGTTCTTATTGGTGAAAGTCCAATCCGGGCAAAGGGTAGCTACCAGCCCGGTACCAAGTCCTGCATTTAGGGAGGCAACAAACTAGATGAAGCCAGGAGGAGGGATATATCGAGCCGTAGCGAAAGCAAACAATGTAAGCCCCGAAATCTCCTATTATTCCGGTGGCCGATACTGTTCATATAGTAGCAGGCAGAACTCTTACAGCCACACAGAGCAAGGATGTAAGAGCCCGGCGGGGTCTAAGGTGACGGCGAGATATAAAGAAGAGCTTATGATGAACTCGGGAGAGCCGGTACAATCCCGCGCAGATTCTACTATCAAGCCTATAGACGGCAAGATAGCAGAAGTTATGTGCCGGCAGTCGGACTATCCCGTAGTATCGGGGAAACCTGCCAAAACAGGTGGAGAGAAGGGGATAGCAGCTAATACAAGAAAGGTAAGGGAAACACCTTCCGGACACAGAACTGGGTCAAAGGTGAGAACAAAACTTGCAATTCTGACCAAGCGGGCAAAAGAA
>PWYO01000320.1 GCA_003567835.1 Actinomycetota bacterium
TTTTTTCAAGCAAAAAACACCATAACGCCTTGGCCAAAATCCATAAAGGGCTGCAGCACTTCCAAAGATGCAAACAAAACTTTTTTGCTCTCTGCAGATATCCCCAAACCATGATGATTGGGCCTGACCATGTATGCCTCTGCAGATGCTGCTGACAACAGAATAAATCCTGTGCTTTTGTATAACCTTTTTGTTTCCGGGCTCTCTTTTTAAAAGCCTTGCCGAAAATACGGTGCCCAATGCCTGGGCAATATAAAGCAAAAAAACACCGATTTCCGGTTGTGCGGGGTTGCCTGCCGCCTCAGGCACGGGGGCTGGGAGACAAAAAACTTATTTTAGATCTAGATTTTGCTGTATGGCTTTGGTGATTGCCTGAACCATTTCTTGGTGATCTGCCATAAAGCTGTCTTTTTTTTGCATTAAAATAGGACTGCTGGTATTTGCACTCCCAAACAAATCAATGTTTTTGTTTACCACCTGCTCAAAGGATCTGCTCAGCTCATGCATGAGTTTGATAAGATCAGCATCTCCGGCTGCCCGCATTTTTTGAAGGGCCAGATCTGCCATTTGGCCAAATATATGCATTTTGTCCAAACCAATGCTGATGGCTTTTTGAAGGGCCTCGCCAGGCAGGCTGGATCCGCCATGGAGAGATACGTATTTGCCTGTCTTTTCCTTAATATTTTTGAGCAGATCCTCTTTAATCCAGGGTTTGTGCTTTCCAGAAACCTTTGGTGGACTGATGATGTTGGCACTGATGATATCAATACGGGTTTTTTGGGTAAAATCAAGTATATTTTCCAGATACTTTTGCTCATTTTCATCAAAAGGGATATCGGATTCAATCATCAACCCGGCATAATGGGCAATTTCTGCAGCCAGCCTGGTATTCTTAATTTTTTGCTCTACGCTTATCTCCTCTTTGCCAACATACATAACCGAAGAAAATCCATTTTTGACTGCCCACAAAACCTGTTCAATTTCCTGCGCATTGTCCAGGTGCAATACCACGGGCACAGAAGCACAATCTGCCGCATCCCTGACTGAACTGACCAACATCTGCATATCCAGGTGCTGAAAATGCGGAGGATGCATGGTCAGGCAAACCGGGCTTTTCTTCATTTCCGCCCCTTTTAAAACCCCCGTCAAACTTTCGAAATTAATGATATTAAAACAGCCCAGGGCCCGCTTTTGGACAGATAAGTATTCGATGCAATCTTTTAGTTTTGTGATGGGCATGATGTATCTCAATCCCCTTTTCTTAATAAAACAACCATAATATCCTATTATGCTTGCCTGGGTACCCAGGCAAGTCTCTTTTTCCCAGCATCTGCTGCCTTTGGGCTCAGCTCGCTAAAAGCAGTATGTTTTTAATATCTTCAGAACCCAGAGGCTTCAATTTGCCAACCGGTCCATTTTTGGTACATCTTCTGGCAATCATATCAAATTTTTCATCAGAAATATGAACCTCTTTGAGGCTAACCGGCAAATGGATTTTCTTAAAAAAAGCCTTAAATCTTTCTATTCCCTGCAGAATAGACCGTTCCAAATGGTCCCCGGTTTCATAGTCCTTCCAAATAGACGAGAATAATCTTTGGAACCTCTGCACATCATGTTTATAAACATACTGCATCCAGGCAGGCATGATGATGGCCAGCCCTGCCCCATGCGCAATATCATAAAGTGCACTCAATTCATGTTCAATTTTATGCATCTCAAAATCACTGACCCTTCCCAGGCCCATGAAGTCATTTTGGGCAATGGTGCTCGCCCATAAGATTTCCGAGCGGGCAATATAGTCATAAGGGTTCTTTTGCAATTGAAACGCATTTTCCATAACCGTTTTAATGGTGACTTCTATAAAAGGATCGTTTATATCCGAATGGTCGATTTGGCCAAAATAACGCTCCAAGATATGCGATAGAATATCCGCTACTCCGCAAGCGGTGTGGTAAGCAGGAACCGTATGGGTCCATTCCGGGTTCATGATGGCAAACCGCGGCCTGATCCGATCATCTCCGAATCCGTTTTTTAAGGATTCTTCTTCATTGGTGATCACCGTATATTTGCTAGCTTCACTGCCAGACCCGGCCAAGGTAATGATTGCACCGATGGGCAAAACTTCGTCTACTTGTCCCCCGCCTTCAAAAAAATCCCAGACTTTCCCGGCATAATGTGCGCCCAGGGCTATGGCTTTCGCAGAATCAATAACACTGCCCCCGCCAATGCCCAGCACCAGGTCAATGTCTTTGTCTTTGCAAATCTTTACCCCTTTTTCCACCAGCTCCAACCTGGGGTTGGGCACCACGCCGGGCAAAATAGAGACCTCTGCATATCCCTTCAAATCATCAAGCAGTTTTTTGTATAATGCTGTCTTAGTAATCCGCTCGCTTCCGTAATGCAGAAGCACCTTTTTGCCAAAAGGTTTTGCCTCTTCTAAGATCTTGTCTTGGGCCTTTGTTCCAAAAATAATTTTTGTCTTCCAGTCAAAACAAAAATCCTGCATACCCCCCTCCTTGATAAAGCTCTTTATTTGCCAAATATAAGCAGCTGTCTTAATTTTTACCGGTTAGGGATCAGGGATCATTGTTTCCAAAGGGTTTTAAGTCCTGTCCGACTAGGATTCAAAAATAAACCTGCTCTTGGAGCTCTTGAAGAACTCTTCAAAATAAATGGTTCTTTTTTGCCCCTTAAAATTAACAATCCAGAATGTCCTGAGGTAATTGATGACCTTTTTTTCATGATGGTCAAGCTGCAAAATCTCTGATATATGCGCATCAGGGACTTCGGGCTGCAAGATCCTTTTCTTGTGCATAATTTCCAGGCCCAAATAGTCTTCGGTCAGTTTGGTAAATGAAAGGTTTTCAAGATATTTTTTTTCAACGATTCCAATAATATCCCTGGGGATAAAAGCATCGGTGATATAGAGAGGTTCATTGTTGGCAATCATTAATCTTTTTATAAACAGGACTTTGGTCTCTGCATCTACTTTTAATATTGATTGCAATCTTTGATCGGGGTCTATAATTTTTTGCTCCAGAACCTTGGGGTCGGTGTTAACCCCTTTTTGTTTAAGCTCATCGACAATACTGGACACTTTTTTTAAATCCGTAGACTCTGGAAAGGTTTTTAAGATAAAGGTCCCCTGTCCCCTTCCCCGGGATATATAGCCATTAGCTTCCAGTTCCCTTAATGATTCCCTGATGGTGGTACGGCTGACATCAAACAGTCTGCAAAGCTCAAGCTCATTGGGAAGCTTATAGCCCTTTTTAAGTTTTTGATCCTTGATTTTATTAACCAGGTAATTATAAACTTGGTGGTAATAAGGTAGTTTGCTTGCCCGGTTCAGTGTAAAATCATCTAACATGGAATCCTCTTTATAAAAAATAATTACATTACTACAATTTTAAACTATTTTTTCCAATTATCATAGATTGAGTTTTTGAAGCCGAAAAGTCTGCCTGGCTATACATTTTATGGTTGCAAAAGCCGCCAATATGCCAGGTCCGTTTATGGTCGGGATGGGGGGATTTGAACCCCCGACCTCAGCGTCCCGAACGCTGCGCGCTAACCAAGCTGCGCTACATCCCGTCTTTTAAGCTGCACATCGCTGTTACTGCATCGTCAAAGCTCTCTATGGCAAAGAAATTCTTCCTTGCTCTGCTAACCCCCTTTTCACCTTTGAAAATCCAGCTAAGGTATTTTCGAAATTCTTTTATGGCTTTTTGTTCGCCCTTAAAAAAGATCATAAATTTCAGATAACAGGAAGAAAACGCAATCTTCCATTCCAGATCCGGCATATAATGGGTTTCCTGCCCCAAAAAAATCAGCAGTATGTTCATAAGCACCCACATGCTGCCTTTTGCGCTCCTGCCAATCATGACCGCATCACAGCCAGTATATTCTAACACGTCTCGGGCTTTAATTGGAGAACCAATATCCCCGCTGACTATGACAGGGATGCCTACCTTCTCTTTTGTTTTTTTAATATACCTATAGTCCGCACTGCCTGAAAAACCTTGCCTGACCGTCCTGCCGTGAATGGATATGGCTTTGGCTCCCTGTGCTTCAGCAGCCAGAGCCATATCCACCACATTAATGCTCTTAAAATCCCAGCCCAGCCGCATCTTCACGGTAACAGGCACCCGGACTTTTTCTACTACCGCCTTGACCATGGCCTCTGCATTTTTGGGATCCCGGTGCAGCCAGCCTCCGCTTTGGTTTTTCAATATTTTGGGGACCGGACAGCCCATATTGATGTCAATAATGTCCGCAATCCCCTCTATTTTGGCCGCAGCCTGGGCCATGATTTCTGGCTTTGCACCAAATATTTGCACAGCACAGGGCCGTTCCAACTCGGTGACTTGGGCCAAGGCCATGCTTTTGCTATGGCCGTAATAAAGGCCGCAACCGGTAACCATCTCGCTAAAAGTCAGGCCGCAGCCAAAGAATTTGGCAAAGATACGAAAGGTATGGTCGCTGATCCCTGCCAGCGGTGCGGAAACCAAAGGATTGGCTATACGCACATGACCAATCTGAAATTGGCGGGATTCAATCGGGCATGCATTGGTTCCTTGTTCAGGGTAATGCTGGAGCCACCGGCCCAGACTTTGGCCCTGCCCTGCTTGAACGGCTTTCTGCGCGTAAGCGGTTACTATTTTTTTCGCTTCCAATACCAGATTGTCTAAACACATGGATATGCCCTTTTCTGATAATCATAAGACAAGGATCCATGAATGAAAAGGATCATTCTCTTTGCTGGAATAAACCGCTGCCCTGTGCTTGGTTTCCTGGAAATATATTTTGCATGGACCGAAACTTTCCTGTGCGACAAATAGCCAAAAAATTTGGGAGACCCTTCTTTTCCAAAAAAAA
>PWYO01000099.1 GCA_003567835.1 Actinomycetota bacterium
CCTACGGGCTCCTTCCGTTTCCTCATGCTTTTTCTCAGGGCTCATTGTTATTATCTCTTTCTTTTCCATTTACGTTTCTCCTTCCCTTTCTACTCTAAACTATCTATAGGGAAGTGTCTCACTTATATTGGCACAGAGGGAAATGAAGAAAATATTCAAAAATTTGCAGAAGAAATCACCAATGCCTGACCTTGGGTGGTGCTAATATAGGCTGCAGCATAAAGTATTACCAAAACCAGGCTGCCATCAAATCTTGCCAATAGTTTCCGTATTGGCTAGCAGGCAGATCCAAGAAAGCATCTGGGTCAAAACAATGACCAGGATTTATATTGATGCGAACCTGCACCATTGAGAAATATGAAGTATATACCCATTCATTCAATTGCTGCAGGGCTGGTATCCGAACAAGAATAGGTTATATAGTGATCAAAATTTCCTGGCCGGGTTCTTTTCTGTTCAGGCATAACCCAAGAGGTCCATCCCGAGGTATGTTTTGCCGGATTTAGCAAAATGATAATAAGGATTACATGCATAAGCCCTTGTATTATTATAAGAAGCAGCATTTATGGTAGATAAAACTGGAGGCTAAAGTCGATACCCAAAAGCCATAGATAGGCAAAAGAATTCCCCGCTCTTGCCTAAACAGCAGAAGAGAGTGTGGTTTCCCCCAGAGCATAGCCGCCTATGGCAGCAATGCCTATGGCCAATCCTCCCACAGCCAGAAGCCCGATAGCCAGACCTCCCACAGCCAGGCCTCCTAGGGCTATACCGCCTACGGCAAGAATGCCCAGGGAAGCGCCTCCGACGGAGACAACACCCAAAGACAGGCCCCCTACAGCGATGATGCCGTAAGCAATATCACCAGCCGCAATAATGCCCCTGGCGGTACGGAGCCCTCCGGCCTGTTTTGTTTTGCTGAAGTTGATATGGACCAAGGGCAGCCCCATGATCTTTTTTTTAGACTTATATTGACCTTCTTGGACAGACATTGTATCCTTTATCCTCCCTCTAATGGATTGCATTGTGGCAACAGTTTGTATGTCTTTGATTATAGCATTTTTGTTGGTAGGAATGCATGCACCATCATACCATGATCTTTATGAGCGATACCACGAACGCTTATCTGATATGGTCTACATTACCCAAAAAGGCTGAACTGCTTGACTATTGATAGCAATTATTACATATTTTATATATTGATTCATAAATATATTACTTCTGGGCTGTTATCTATAGCGAAGGGAGACAACATGTCTGACCATGCAATTCTTGTAGAAGACCTCTACTACTCCTATGGCAAAATAATTGCCGTGGACCATATCAGCTTTCGTGTAGCCAGAGGGGAAATCCTGGGGTTTCTCGGTCCCAATGGTGCAGGCAAGACAACTACCATAAATATGCTGACAGGACAGATGAAACCACAGGGAGGCAGGGCTATCCTGCTCGGTATGGAGGTTTCCAAAAATGTAAAGAAAATAAAGGAATATATTGGTGTCTGTTTCGAAACGACCAATCTTTACGAGCAGATGACAGCTATTGAAAATTTAATCCTGTTTGCCCGTCTTTACGGCATACAGTCATTTGATGCCATTGCTTTGTTAAAGCGTGTTGGACTCCAAGGACGGGAGAAAGATAGAGTTCAGACTTATTCAAAAGGAATGAAACAGCGTCTTATGGTGGCTCGGTCATTGGTGAACAGTCCAGAAATTTTATTTCTTGATGAACCTACTGCAGGACTTGACCCGGCTTCAGCCAGAGCGATCCATGATATTATTTTACAGGAACGTAAGCGCGGAGCCACTGTATTTCTCACCACGCACGATATGATGGAGGCCGATAAGCTTTCAGACAGGGTTGCTTTTATGAACCAGGGGAAAATTGTGGCTCTGGACACACCGCTCAATCTTAAACGCCAGTACGGCAAACGTGCGCTTCAGGCAAAAGTAGTTACAGCCGGCGGAAATCTTGAAGACCGCGAGATTGAGCTGGATAAAGAAGAGACAGCAGAAAAAGTAAAAAACCTTTTTTCCAACGAGAATATAGCCACAATTCACAGCAGGGAAGCTACATTGGAAGATATATTTATCAAGATCACAGGACGGGGTTTAGCCGGATGAGCATGCGCAGAATAGGCATACTTCTTTCAAAAGACCTTTCTTTATACTTCAGGAAAAGAGTCATTGTCTATTTAACTTTTATTGGTCTTATTTTCTATCTGGTTATTTATTTTGTCATGCCTTCTTCTGTGGATGAAACCTTAAAAATTGGAATCTATACCCAGACCGCTATTCCAGTTATTTCCGAACTGGATGAACAAGGCCTGGAAATCGCTTATGCATCATCCCAGAAACAGTTAAGAGAAGAAGTAATAAGCGGCAATTACACTGCAGGGGTATCCATTCCCGAAGATGTAATGCAGCCATCCGATCCGGATAAAAAACCGGTGATGACCCTTTATTTTGCTCCAGATGCCCCAGAAGAGATCAGGGATGCCATGGAATTTTTTGTAAAAGAGATGATCTTTTTGCAGATGGGCCAACCTTTGCCCCTTGAAGTTTCCGAAGAGATCCTTGGCCAGGATATGTTGAGCACCCCAATACCTACCCGTGACCGGCTGCGCCCTCTTATCGCCGTATTTATCCTTATCATGGAAATCTTTGGCCTGACCTACCTCATAAGTGAAGAGATAGAGGGCCGAACTGCGCAGGCATTGCTTTCCACACCAGCAACTTCATCGGATATTTTTATGGCTAAAAGTATTTCCGGTATAGGCTTGGCGTTTATACAGGCAGTGTTGATTATGACAATCGTGGGAGGCATGAACAGGCAGCCTTTTATTGTACTGGTGTCTCTTTTTTTGGGAGCGGCTCTTACTACCGGTGTCAGCTTTTTCATATCGGTGAAGGCAAGGGATTTTATGTCAGTACTTTCCTGGAGTTTTCCTGTGCTGATCATCCTTATAATCCCGTCTTTTAGCGTGATTTTCCCAGGTGCATTAACGGGTTGGGTTAAAGCTATTCCCACATACTACTTGGTGGATACGGTACATCGTGCAGCGAATTTTGGTTCTGGGTGGGGGGATGTATGGGTTAATCTTTTGATACTTTTTGGTTTTACAGCATTGATATTCTGGGCTGGTCTCTATGTATTAAGGAGGAAATTTCAATGAGTATCAGGCATATTGGTATTCTTGTAAGTAAAGAGTTCCTATACGGCTCCAAAAGTTTCATCGTAATTTTTGCAGTGATAGCGCCGATTATGATTTCAATGATCATATCTCTCATATTTGGCACCTGGATTTCAGAAAAACCAAAGCTGGGTATGATGGATGAGGGCGCATCCAGACTGGTTTCCATGCTTGAAAAGCAGGATGCGATCGATAGCTTTGCATACGATACCCTTCCAGACCTAAAGCAGGAAGTTGAAACCGGAGCTGTTGATATTGGATTGGTAATACCCCAGGATTTTGATGAATATGTTAGCCAGAGCAAAAAAGTTGAAATCAATGCCTTTATCTGGGGAGAAAGCATTGCAAAAAACCGAACCATACTGGGAATAACCATAGCCAGCACAATAAGGGAGCTGGCTGGCCAACAAGCCCCTGTTGAAATAAAGACAATCAGCCTGGGTGATGATGAGAGCATACCATGGAGTGACCGGCTTTTTCCGCTTATCGTGCTTATGGCAATATTTCTGGGTGGCCTTATGCTTCCGGCATCTTCTATAGTGGCAGAAAAAGAAAAGAGAACACTAAGGGCGTTGATGGCCGCTCCATTATCACTGGAGGATGTATTTGTCGCGAAAGGAATATTCGGGTTTATGTTGAGTTTTTTTATGGGTATGCTCATCCTCATACTGAATAATGCTTTTGGCGCCAAACCCCTTCTCCTGACAGCGGTTCTGGTGCTCGGAGCGATGATGGCTTCTGCCTTTGGCATGCTTCTGGGGGTTTATGCAAAAGATTTCTCCACTATATTTACAGTCTGGAAATCCGCCGGAATTATTCTTTTTGCTCCCGCAATAATCTACATGTTCCCAGGGATACCGCAATGGATTGGCAGGGTATTTCCCACTTATTACCTGACCCAGCCTGTGGTTGAATTAAGCCAGATGGGCAGTGGGTGGGTTGATATCTCAACCAACACTTTTATATTGATTGCCATAGATTTCGTTCTTATCTCTGCTTTATTGATTCTATTAAGAAGGAAGCAGTATGTTGCCGGCAGCAACTAAGCCAGCCAAAACAGCATCAGAAGAACCGCCAGTAGTTACGCTGCCCTATACCGGATATGGCTGGTTGTATCCTTTTATGGGCTGGGAATGTTTCTTGCAGGCAACGGCCTTATGCTTGCTTTAAAGTAGCTAAGAAGAGATTCTGCCTAGTCCAAACAGATTAAAAAAAGAGGTATCCATCATATTAGTTACCCTCTTTTCTATAGATTTTTTACTTAGAAATTTTGGTTTTAGATAAAAATAAATAGCGAAAGCCTCCCAAAAATTCCACACGCATGCTCATGGCAATATCAATGAACTACGCCAAAATCTTAACAATTGATATTGTCTGCTGTCTGGTAAAGGCTCCAGAAAGCATAAGCCCTTCTGCTAAAAAATTGTCCTTATCATGGATATAATGAAGGGAAGCAGGGGGGTCAAATCAATAAAAGATTTATCGCAGCTTTTGCAAAGGCAGCGCTGCTCTCGGCGGTAAGTGCCATATCTTAGGGTCCACTCAAAAATAAATTGTATTTTTTAGGCGTAATCCATACGTTTATTCTAATTGACAACTAATTGGTTCGGTATAAAGACACCGCCTGAAATACATGCTATACCTGCATA
>PWYO01000103.1 GCA_003567835.1 Actinomycetota bacterium
CTGATCCAGCAAAAGGTGGTTTTGAAAAACCCCTCCGCTTAAAGCAATGCTTTGGGTTCCAAACTTTTTTTTGGCTTTTTTGCAAATTTCAAGTATAGCAAATGCAAGGCAATTATGGAATTTTGCAGATATCATTGCAGGGGAGATGCCCCTGGCCACATCCTGTACAATCTGCCTAAACATCTTAATGTCATCGATAAGAAATCCTTCTATGGCCGGTTGGTAACGCTCCGTGCACTGCTTGAAAGCCGCCGATTCAAGATGCATGGCCGCTTGGCCCTCAAAACTGATTTGGTGGGTGAGTCCCAGTGCTGAGCTCACCGCATCAAACAGCCTGCCCATGCTGGTGGTCCAAGGGCTGTTAAACCCTGTTTGCATCTGGGCTGCTATGGCCTTTATTTCTTCTGTATGTACAAAATCCCTATAATGGCTGAGGTTCTCAAACACAAAATCAGGAAAGTCCTTCTGCTTGGTCAAATTAGGGTATAGGCAGGCCAGGTAGCCGATCGCCATCCGGTAAGGTTTTTTGATGGTTATTTCCCCTCCGGGCATCCTTTTTTCAGTTAAATGACCTATGCGCGCAAATTGCCCTTTTTCATACACAAAGATCTCGCTGCCCCATATTTTACCGTCAGTTCCATATCCGGTGCCGTCCCAGGCAAATCCCAGAACCTTGCCCTTAACACGGTTCTCGGCAACCACACTGGCAATATGGCACTGGTGGTGCTGAAAAGATGTTTTTTTCCTGCTCTTCAAATCCTGGGCAAATTTGGTGGTGGTATAAAGGGGATGCTTATCATAGACCAAGCCATCAAGGTCGTTGATATGAAATAATTTCCGATAGTTGCCCAGCGTCTGCTTAAAAAACTCTGCGCTGTCCATATCATCCAGGTCGCCCAGGTGTTGGCTGACAATGGCATAATTTTTTTTAAGCAGGCAAAAGGTATTCTTTTCCTGGGCTCCCAGGGCCAGTATGGTCTCCTTTCCGTTATACAGGCCCAATGTAACCGGATAAGGGGCATACCCCCTTGCCCTGCGCAAAACCATCTCTTTTCCTTGGAAAACTTTTACCAGCGAATCATCATAGCGGGAATAAATATCCCGGTTGTGCATCAGAAAATAATCGCAAATAGGGTCCAGGTTTTCATGCGCCTGGACATTTTCTGAAGCGATGGGTTCCCGGGAATGGTTTCCGCTGGTCATAACCAGAGGTATGTCCAGGTTGTCAAATAATAGGTGGTGAATGGGTGTATAGGGGAGCATGACCCCTTCCATGGCATGATAAAAGGATACCTCCTGGGCCACAAAACCCTTCTTTTTTTTGGAGAGCAGCACAATAGGCGCTTGTGGGCTATGCAGCAGATTTTTTTCCATTTCATTCATATGATAATAATGGTCCAGTCCAAAAAGACTTCCCACCATCACCGCCAGGGGTTTGTCCGGCCTGGCTTTCCGGGAACGTAGAAGCCGGACTGCCCGGCTGCTGGTGGCATCACAGGCAATCTGAAAGCCTCCCAGCCCTTTGATGGCTGCAATGGATCCACCCCTTATTTTTTCAGCAGCCAGCTTAATGGGCTCTTCTGTATCGATGATGGTCCCGTTTTGGTCTTCAAGCCAAACCTGAGGCCCGCAGTTGGCACAGGCAACAGGCTGGGCATGGAACCGGCGGTCTGTTTTGTCTTGGTATTCTTTTGCACAGCTGCTGCACATGGTAAAACCATCCATCGTGGTTTCTGCCCGGTCATAGGGGAGTTTTTTAATGATGGTGAACCGGGGCCCGCAGTTGGTGCAATTGGTGAAGGGATAGCCATACCTGCGCTGGTCTTGTTTATTTCTTATATCTTCCAGACAATCGGTGCAGGTGGCCAGATCCGGGCTAACCAGCTGAAATTTCTGCCGGCTTTCCCGGCTTTTTTCAATGCGAAAGCCGTGATATTTTCTCAGGGGCGCTTCAGAGACTTCTATGTTTTCAATATGGGCAGCCTTGGGTTTGTTGCGGTTGATTTTTTCCAAAAAATTTTCCATTTCTTTTTTGGTGGCATTAAGGTTGACCACCACCCCTTGGCTGGTATTAATCACATTGCCGCAATAACCGCAGCTGGAGGCCAGATTGTAAATAAAAGGCCGAAAACCCACCCCCTGCACAATGCCCAGGATTGTAATTGTGTATGTTTTAGCTGTATTTTTGGTTTTGGTTCTCATATAATGCTATAAGATAATAGATTTTAGCTGTTTTAGCAAATTGAAAAAACCCATCTATTTTTATCCCTATATGCAGGCTACATATATATGATATACTTGTGATAATATTATCGTTTATAAAAAGTGGTTTTATGGCAGAAAAAAAAGTCATGCATTCGTTTAAAATAGAAAAAGAGCTTATTGTAAGGGCCAAGCTGGAGGCAAAAAAGCAGTCCATGGCCACTTCGGTGTTTATCAGGCAGGCCATTATAGAAAAGCTCAATCAAAGAAAAGAACTGGACCAGCTCAAGGAAAGGATCAAAAGGCTGGAAGAGAAAATAGGCGGCTTATAAGGCTTGATCTGAAACCAATACATCTTTTGTATCCACCAATACCAGGTTTCCCAAAGTCGATACATCATTAAAATCAAAATTCACCGAAGAAGAAACCACCAGCTCTGTAGACTGCAGGTGATCGGTGTCCAATATGGAAACCGTAAACCCTAGAATCTGCTCATCACCAGGTGCATAACCGTTAAAAGTCTTCCAGGGAACGGCTGCTTCAATGATGTATCCTGAAGACAGCCGGCTGGCATCAACCAAGGTTTCCCTTGGCAGGGCATGGGCAGGCCAGCGCAAAAATGCCTCCGGGGTTTGGCTGGTAAAATTTCCGGCTGAAAATTCAATCTGGTAATTTGTGCTGTTTAAAAACTGCATGCCTGCACCCAGCTTGGGTTCAGTATCCCATACTATGACCACGCAGTCGCCGTTATTGAGCTGGCTGCCTGAAAAGTTTTGGCTGTATACATCATCGGTCACCTGTATGGCAAAATAAAAGTTTTGGTCATCCCAGCATGAATAAAAACTGCCTCCAATGTCACTATGACCGGTATAATTGGTATTTTTTATGGTAGGCACAAAACTGGAAAACTCCTCATAGGATTCCCAGTCCTGCATATGTCCGTCAATGGCGGGGGGTGTGACGCACTTATAGGAGAAAATGGGGCGCCCCCCGGCATCATTGCCGGTACGGTAGGTTTTTTCAGCAAGGATTCTGGTTTTTTTGATTTCAAGTTCTTCTTCGGCCATATTTTCTCCATCCCTGCCCAAGGGATCATCGACCAGGAAGGTTATGGTTTCAGATACAGCTACCAGCTGGCCTTCACTGTCTTCGATCTCCGCCACAAGCTGGTATTCGCCGGTATCCTCCGGAATCCAGTCAAATACAAAGGGGGGGCTGGCAAATGTATGGATGACCTGGCCGTCGATGATCACCAGGACATTATAATCATCTCCTTCAAACTCTGGCGCTGATATTTCAATAGGCACCGTCCCCATCCGATCTGCCAGGTCAAAGACCTGGTCATCTTCTGGTGAAAGAATGACTACCGAATCAGGTGATGCTTCGGCTTGAGCTGCGGGGGCTCCAAAAAATGAAAGATCGATCCGCTGGTCCACATTGATGAACAAAAAAATAGTCAGCCCTACCACCAGCAGGAACACGATATAGGGAAAGCGGTCCAGGAAAAAAACATATTTCCTGTATTTCCTGTATTTATTTTTCATCTTTTTTCTTTCTTTCTTCTATTAGTTTTTCTGCAATATTTGCCGGCAATTCCTCAAAATGAGAAAATTTTTGATTGAAGAAACCCCGTCCCTGGGTAATAGAGGTAAGGTCTACCGCATAATTGAAGGTTTCTGCCTGGGGCACGGTGGCTTTAATCAGCTGCGTCTTATTGTCTGAGGGGGTCATGGACAGGATTTTGCCCCTTCTGGAATTGATATCTCCAATGATATCACCCATGTACTCTTCAGGCACGATAATCTCCAGCTCCATGATCGGTTCCAATATGCAGGGGGAGGCATTCTCCATGCCTTTTTTAAAGGCCATGGAGGCCGCAATCTTGAAAGCCATCTCTGAGGAATCCACAGTATGGTACGAGCCGTCATAGAGATTGACGCCCACATCGATGACCGGAAACCGGCCCAATACACCTTCCTGCAAGGCTTCCTTGATCCCTTTTTCTACTCCGGGTATATAGCCTTTGGGTATGGCCCCGCCAAAAATGGTATCTTCAAATTCAAAGCCTTCCCCTCTCGGCCGGGGTTTTAATTCTATAAAAACATGCCCATACTGGCCCCGACCGCCGGACTGTTTTTTATATTTGTATTCAGATTTGGTTTCTTTTTTAATGGTTTCCTTGTAGGCTACTTCCGGGGTTTGCATCTCAACCCCTATTTCAAATTTTTCCTTAAGGGCTTCCCGAACCACCGACAGGTGGGTCTCGCCCAAGCCCCAGATCAGGCTCTGTTTGACTTCCGTGTCCATTTCCTGCCTTAATGTGGGATCCTCTTCTATGAGCCTGGCAAGACCATTGTTAATCTTTTCTTCATCTCCTTTGGTCTGGGGGATAATGGTCTTGGGCAGGGTAGGGTTGGGATAGACCACCTTGGGTATTTCCAGCTTGGTATCCTCGGTGGAAATGGTGTCATCATTGGATATTTCTATGATCTTGGAAACTGCGGCAATATCGCCGCAGACTGCTTCATTGAGCTCTTTCTGCTCCTTGCCCTGAAGGGAAAAGATGTTTGCAAATTTAAAAGATTTTTCCATACCGGAAACATAATAGGTGCCGTTGGTTTCAATTTTTCC
>PWYO01000040.1 GCA_003567835.1 Actinomycetota bacterium
CAATGTGACCAATATTGCTCAAAACCTGGGCATAATTATGATAGTATATATATATGAATATAGGATAACAGTCATTTTTATAGATCCAAGCAAATGGAAAAGAACAATCAATTTCATGAATTGCTATCCGAGCTGCCAAATGCTTTTGCCCACCATCAGATTATCGTAAATAAGAATGGAAAGCCGGTAGATTATATTTTCCTCTATGTAAACCCTGCTTTTTTGAAAATGACAGGGCTGACCGAACATGAAGTGGTGGGCAGGAAAGTAACGGAAGTATTTCCCGACATAAAGAAAACATCGTTTGACTGGATTGGGACCTACGGGAAGGTATCCCTTGAAAGGAAACCTATTCGCCTTGAACAGTATTTTGAACCCCTGAAACGCTGGTATGATGTGACTGCTTTTAGTGACCAGCCGGGCTATTTTGCTGTTGCTTTTTTGGATATCACCCGTATAAAAACAATAGAAAAAAGGCTGCGCCAAAGTGAACAGCAGAACCGTTCCATTGTAGAGGCCTTGCCGGATATGATCATTGTGGCTGATAGGCGGGGGCGGTATTTGGATATCATCACCCAAGAGCCAGAGAAGCTGATTAAACCAAAAAAAGAAATGCTGCGGACAAACATCACAGATTTGTTACCGAAAAAAGAAGCTTCGAAAGTAATGGCAGCGATCAAGAAAAGCACCGATAACCAGAGTCTTCAGGTTGTGGAGTATCAGCTGGAAGTCCCTGCAGGAAAGCTTTTTTTTGAAGCACGTATCACCCCTTATAAAACCAATCAAGTGATTGCCCTTATAAGGGATATCACCGGCAAAAAAAAGGCAGAAGAAACTTTAAGCAGGGAACGGGCGAACTATGAAAAACTTGTGGATACTGCACCTGGCGCCATATGCCAGTATTGCCTTCGGCCTGACGGTTCTTCCCATTATCCTTACTGCAGTCCAGCCATAAAAGACGTTTACGGTTTTTCTCCTGAACAATTGGCCCAGGATGCGGCTTTGGTCAGGGACAGGATTCATCCAGAAGATTCTAAGCGGGTAAACGATGCAATCAGTAAATCGGCAAAAGAACTTATTCCCTGGCATAGTGAGTATCGCTTTAACCACCCTAAGAAAGGGGAAATCTGGCTCTCGGTCCGTTTTGCCCCCACCAGAGAGGCGGATGGCAGCACAGTCTGGCACGGCATCATTTTTGATATCAGCAGAAGAAAACAAGCCGAGCAGGCTCTGCAGGAGAGCGAGAAAAAACACCGCCGCCTTTATGAAACCATGGCCCAGGGGGTCATCTACCAGACTGCGGACGGCAAAATAGCTTCAGCCAATCCTGCAGGAGAAAGAATATTAGGTATAACAACCGATCAAATGAGTGGTAAAACCTCCATGGATTCCCGCTGGAAAATGATCAAAGAGGACGGCACGCCCGTGCCCGGAATCGAGCATCCAACTATGATTGCCCTGCGCACAGGCCAAAAAGTGGGTCCGGTAACCAGAGGAATCTATCGGCCGGACCTAGAAAGCCACATCTGGCTTAAAATAACTGCCATCCCCCTGTTTGAATCGGGCGGGAGAAAACCTTTTCAAGCCTATGCCACTTTTGAGGATATCACCGCGCAAAAGGAAGCAGAGCGGGCTTTAAAAAGACAGGTTGCCTTTGAAAAGCTGGTTTCCGATATTTCCAGCTCTTTTATAGATGCCTCTCCCTCTGAGATTGACCGGGATATCAATCTTGCCCTAAGGCAGGCCGGAAAGTTTTTTCATGTAGACAGAAGCTATGTGTTCCAAATCTCTTCTGATGCTAAAACCATGCACAAAACCCATGAATGGTGTGCGGAAGGAATAGATTGTTTGACAAATATTTCTAATAATTTCCATATCGATCTTTTCCCCTGGTGGGCCAAAAAAATACAAAAACCAGAATATGTCTATGTGCCTGATATCAAAAACCTTCCCACCGGGGCAAGGGCCGAAAAGAATCAATGGGCACAGCTGTCCATTCAATCATTACTGGATATACCTTTATTGATAAAAGGAAATTTTTTTGGTTTTTTCGGATTTGCCTCTGTAAAGGAAAAAAAATTATGGACCGAACAAGACATCACCCTGCTGAAAGTATTAACAGATACCATATCCAATGCGATAGCCAAAAATAAGCTGGAAAAGGAAGTCAGACAATCCCATCAAAGGATGCTTACCATATTAGACAGCCTGGAAGCGATTATCTATGTGGCAGATATGAAAACGCATGAAGTTCTTTTTATCAACCGCTACAGCCAAACGATGTGGGGGGATATCCGGGGCAAAAAATGCTGGAAGGCTTTACAGGAAGGCCAGAAGGGACCCTGCCATTTTTGTACCAACGACAGGCTGCTGGACCAAGAGGGCCGGCCTACCGGTGTATACAGCTGGGAGCATTTTAATACCAAAACCGGCAGGTGGTATGCCTGCAAGGATGCTGCCATCCGCTGGATAGACGGACGCATGGTGCGCCTGGAGCTGGCTGTAGATATTACCCAAGCCAAGAAAGCGGAGCAGAAAATCCTATATATGGGTTTTCATGACAGCCTGACCGGGCTTTATAACCGGTCCTATATGGAACAGGAGATGGCCAGGCTTGACACCCAAAGGCAGCTTCCCATAAGCATCATTATGGCGGATCTAAACGGTCTAAAACTGATAAATGATACCTACGGCCATGCAAGCGGGGATACCATGCTAAAAAAAGCAGCTTCTATTATCAAGAAATTCTGCCGAAAAGAAGATATCATTGCCCGGTGGGGCGGAGATGAATTTGTGATCCTTCTAACCAAAACTCCGGAAAAAGAAGCAGCCAGGATTGCAGCCAGAATTATCAGCGGCTGCAGGAATGTGTATATTCAAGATGTGCCCTTATCCCTGGCTTTGGGTTATGCAAATAAAAGCCATGATGGCCAAAACCTCATTGATGTTTTAAAAAAAGCGGAAAACAATATGTATCAGCACAAGCTGACCCGAAGCCGCAGCGCAAGAAGCGCTATTGCAAATACCCTGCTTAGAACACTGAGAGAAAAAAGCTTTGAAACAGAGAGGCATGTAAAAAATATGCGGGCCTTTGCCTTAAAAATTGGCAGGAAACTGTCTCTTGCCCAATCGGAGCTGGACCGGTTATCCCTTCTGGCCATGCTCCATGATATTGGAAAGGTCAACATTCCCAAAGAAATACTTACCAAAACTAGCTCGCTCACTTCCCGGCAGTGGAAGACATTAAAGGAGCATCCCCTGACCGGCTACAGGATTGCCCTGGCCATACCAGAGTTCTCCTACCTGGCTGAAGACATTTTAAGCCATCATGAACGTTGGGACGGCCTAGGCTATCCCCAGGGGCTTAAAGGCAAAAAGATCCCTTTGCTTGCCCGTATTGTAGCCATTGCCGATGCCTATGAAGTGATGACCAATGGAAGAATCTATAAAAAGCCTTTGACTAAAAGCGAGGCTATAGCTGAGCTTAAAAAACATGCTGGGACCCGTTTTGACCCTGCGCTGGTGGATGTGTTTATATCAGCCCTTACATAGTATTTGGTGCGCATTTTCAAGCTTTCACCTTGGCCTGCATTGGTTTTTCATTGGCTGCCTAAAATTTTTTTTTGGCTTCGGGTGCTTCTGCAGCCAACTCAAGCATCAATCAGACAGTCTAAAAATATGCAGCAAACGCTCAAATTGTTTGATCTAAAAAATCTTTTCAGTTCATTTGCCTAAGATTTGGAGACAAAAGGAAAATACTGGTCTTTGTTTTTTTGGCCGGTGGTTTGCAGTATAATCAGTTTTTTCAAAAGACCTGTTTTGCCAGGGTCGAATATTTTTTCATGGTCTTAAGAAAACCAGGTCTTTTGCTATTCTAGGATGCTATAGGAGGGGCCGGACAGATTTAAGAAAATTTTTCGCGCACAAGTTGCTGTATATGGTTTTTCATCGATTCTTACACAGCCTACTGATAAGCCATATTTGGCAAAACCATTGCAAACATGCAGGGCACTGATGCCATATTTTCAATCCTTGGTCTCTTGTCTTATTGCTTAAGCTATTTTATGGCTTTTTTGTGCCTCATAGGCACAGAACCTGGACTGGCCAAAAAGTTTGCACCAGAAGAGTGGGTCCAATACAGGGTGGCTTCGGGCAAGAAATTAGCAATGGAGCCGCTAATACCAAATGCGCCATGCGCATGGTTTTCTTTTGAAACATATTAACAGCACCGGTTTTAAGAACAGCAAGCCCTGCATTTTCCCAGGCGGGTATAAAATAGCCTTTGTTTCTTATGCGGATGGCACTTTGGATATAATGATGAGGGATCTCGATAGCAATCCCGTCAATTTTGCTGTCAGTGGGGAAGGCCCCGCCCCAAAGAACCCAGTTGGTGCTGGTTATGGTTGGGCCCAAACATGATTACCAATAGGGGTATTGCCATGACCAGACATATCAAATCAAAATCCTTTTATGATTGATAAGAAAAAGGTATTGATTTACAAGTAAGCAAAAATTGATGCCCCAGAGGGTATCTTGGCAGTTGCAATCATAAAAATCATTTCTTTTCCCATGGGCTGTAAAGCCAACAGAAGCACCTCCGGTAAGTGAAAATTTGGCCTGCAGCAGGCCGTGCTGGATACAGGAAATTCTAAAGACAGGTCCTTAGGGCCTGTTGCCTACCGTAAAAAAGTATCTGAAAGCCTATACGTTGCTTCAAGAGAAAAAGTATCTGTAACAAACCTAATAGCAGTAGGAGATAAGGAAAGTAAACAGACATGCCAACCACCAAACTATCCGAGAA
>PWYO01000248.1 GCA_003567835.1 Actinomycetota bacterium
AAACTGCAGCAGTTCAAGGATTTGCCCTACACTTTAATTTTCTATGAATCCCCCAACCGGGTTCAGGCTTTTTTAGAGGATTTCCAGCATATCTTGGGCAATCGGAATATCTGTCTGGCCCGGGAGATGACCAAGGTCTATGAACAGTTTATAAGAGGGACTGCTGCAGAAGTTCTCTCTACTGTAAAGGAAAGTAAAATAAAAGGGGAAGTGGTATTGGTGGCGGAAGGCTATAAGGGAGGCTTGATAAAAGAGTTCACCGCTTCTGAAATCAAAGACAGGCTGTATGGACTTTTGGCTGAAGGATTATCGAAAAAACAAGCCATGAAAATTATAAGGCGCAAGTATGACATAGACCGGCAAACATTGTATAATATTTCAACGGAAATCTAGGATGAACTATTTGAGGTAAACATGGGAGAAAAATTTTATATCACCACTGCTATACCCTACATGAACTCCAAACTGCATTTGGGCCAGATTTATGAATTTATCATGGCGGATGTGGTTGCCCGGTTTAACCGGCTTGCGGGCAATGATGTGTATTTTTTAACCGGTTCTGATGAGCATGGCCAAAAGATTTATAAGGCTGCGCAACAGAGTGGAGAAGATGCACAGGACTATGTGGATAAAATGGTGGAAGAAATGAAAAGGCTGCTAGCCCTTTATCATATAAGCCACAATGGTTTTATCAGGACCACCAGCCAGAAACACCAAGAAACCGTTCAACATATTTTAAACAGGCTTAAAGATAACGGGGATCTTTATAAGAGCAAATATGAGGGCAATTACTGTACACCCTGTGAAACCTTTTTTACCGATGCCCAAACCATAGAGGGCAAATGTCCAGATTGCGGCAGAGAGACAGAGAATATAAAGGAAGAGAACTATTTTTTCAAACTTTCCAATTATCAGGAAAGGTTAATTGAACATATAGAAAAAAACCCTGATTTTGTGATCCCGGAAACCAGGAGAAACGAGGTCCTGGGCCTCTTAAAGCAGGGGCTTAAGGATATAAGTGTTTCCAGGACTGCAGTTACTTGGGCGGTACCGGTGCCATTTGACCAAAAGCATTACTGCTATGTATGGGTGGATGCCTTAATAAATTATATTTCCGCACTGGGCTACAGCAGCAAAGAAGACCATTTATTCAGGCAGTTCTGGCCTGCAGACCAGCACCATATTGGCAAAGACATATTAAAATTCCATGCTATTATATGGCCTGCGCTGCTGATGTCTATAGGCGTGGCGCTTCCCAGACATGTGGTGGTTCACGGCTGGATACTGCTGGGAGAGGAAAAGCTCTCCAAGTCCAAAGGAATTACCCTGGATCCAGATCAGCTGGCACAAGATTATGGTATAGATGCCATTAGATATTTTGTTGCCAGAGAGATTTCTTTTGGCAATGACGGATCGTTTACATATGGTGCACTGGTAAAAAGGTATAATGGGGACTTATCCAATGATATAGGCAACCTGGTTTCCAGGACGTTTACTATGGTCAAAAAGTTCGGTGCAGGGAAAGTCCCCCAAGACTGTGGTGCGCATGGAGGGTTTCAAGTGCAATGGGAAGAGACCATACGAGAACTTGAGCAATATATTGAAAAGTTTAAGTTTGCTGAAGCTCTATCCAGATTATGGGAATTTATCAATAAAGCCAATAAATATATTGAGGATACCCAGCCCTGGGTTCTGGCTAAAAGTGATGATGCCCAAGACAGGAAAAAGCTGGACAACATTCTTTACCAGCTGGTGGAATCCATAAGGCTTTCCTCAGTAGCCTTATATCCCTTTATGCCTTCACTGACCCGGAAGATATTTGACCAATTTGGTATTGCCGAAGATACCCAGCATATGAAACTTTCTGAGCAGGGGAAATGGGGGCATTATAAGGGTGGTACCAAAATAGGGAAAAAAGAAATTCTTTTTCCCAGGATCCAAGAAGAGAAGAAATGATTTTCATAGACACACATGCCCACCTGGATATGATGAAAAAATCTACGCCCCAGGAAGCGGTGGACCTGGCCGCAAAGTGTGGTGTTAAATATATCATAAATGTGGGTTCAAGCATTGAGGCCAGCAAAAAAGCAGAAAAAATCTCTAAAACCTTTCAAAATGTTTATGCGACTGCAGGCATACATCCCCACTATGCCACAGAGTTTGGGCCCCAGCAGAAAAAAACCTTGCTTTCATGTATTGAAGGTAACAGCAAGCTGGTGGCAATTGGTGAGACAGGTTTTGATTTTTATAGAAATCTAAGCCCTAAAGAAGAGCAGAAAAAAGCTTTTGAGTCCCAAATAGAGATTGCCTTGGAGCACGGCCTTCCTCTAATCGTACATGACCGGGAGGCACATCAGGAGACGCTTGAAGTATTAAAAAAATATCATAAACAAAAACAGTTCAAAGCGGTCATGCATTGTTTTTCAGGAGATAGAGCATTTGCTGAAGAAGTGCTAAAGCTGGGGATGTTTATCTCTTTTACCGGGGTCATTACTTTCCCTAATGCAGGCAGGACAGTGGAAGCGGCGAAGGCCGTCCCCATAGAGAAAATCTTTCTGGAAACGGATGCCCCTTTCCTAGCTCCCCAAGCCAAACGGGGCAGGGAAAATCAACCAGCCTATTGCACCTATATTGCGGAAAAATTGGCTTCGGTAAAGGGTTTGCGTGTTGAAGAAGTTGCTGAAAAGACCACAAAAAACGCCCTTGATTTTTTTGGAATATGATGTCTGCTTATATTAGCAGCCCTTCAAGGACTGCCGCCATCCTAAAAGAATATAATATTCGTTTAAGCAAGTCCTACGGGCAAAATTTTTTAATCGATACCAATATCCTGAAAAAAATTGTTCATCAGGGGAAGGTAAACAAGCAGGACCGGGTCCTGGAAGTGGGCTGCGGAATCGGCAATCTTACTGAGATTCTGCTCCCCCAAGCTTGCAAAGTGGTCTGTGTGGAAGTGGACAAAAAGCTGGCCAATATCTTTCAAAAATTATTCTACAGCCATATAAACAGTACCATAACCCTGATCTGTGAGGATGCCTTAAAACTTGATTTCCAGGCGATAGAAAAGGAGCATAAAATCAATAAATTTGTTGCCAATCTGCCCTATAAAATTGCGGCACCTCTTATACTGAAGGTATTTTATCAGACCGAGAACCTTGCAGATGCCTATCTTACCATACAAAAGGATATTGCTGACAGGATTACGGCTGCAAGAGGTGCGAAAAATTATAGTTCATATACAGTCAAATCAAATTATCTAGCAGATTTTAGCATTTGTTTTGCCGTTTCAAGAAATTGCTTTGTCCCCCGACCCAATGTGGATTCCGCTTTTATTCAGGGAAAAAAGAAAAAACCCTATTTTCACAACACCCAGGATTTTTTTCGTTTTGTAGATGCATGTTTTGCACATCGCAGGAAAAAGCTCATAAATTCTTTACAAAAAGATGCATGCTATAAGCATAAGCTGGAGCAGATAATAAGTTTGCTAAAAGAAATAAACAAAGATAGACATATCAGGGCAGAACAGTTATCGGTTGAAGATTATATTTTTTTATATAAAGGAATGGTTTCTCATCATTGACCATTGATGATAATATATAAAGCGATATGGTTACAAGCAAAAAGTTAACAGTAAAATCAGCAGGGAAAATCAACCTTTATTTAAATGTCTCCAAAAGCCGTAGGCATGATGGCTATCATGATATCAAATCCATTATGCAAAGCATAAACCTAGCCGATGAATTAAGTTTTGAAATCATTGAAATAGAAAAACCTGTAGACAGCGGCATTTTGATCAATGCCGACCATGCAGATATACCCTTGAATGAAAAAAACCTGGTTTATAAGGCTGCGCATATCTTATTAAATGCCTGCAATTTGCAGGATAAATACAAGATTATAATCAATATCAAAAAATCAATCCCTGTTTGCGCAGGTCTTGCTGGAGGCAGCACCAATGCAGCCGCAACACTGCTGGCTATAAAGCAACTCTTGGATTTGAAAATAAGCCAAAAACAATTATTACAAATTGCAGGAGATATTGGTTCCGATGTGCCTTTTTGCATATCAGGGGGCACAGCTTTAGCAGAAGGCAGGGGAGAGATTGTTTCCCAGCTTCCCGATATTCCGTTTTATTGGGTAGTGCTTGCCAAAAATGGAAAAAAGACTCAGACAAAAGATATTTATCATAAATTTGATCATTTGGGAAAGGAAAAGAACTCTATTCATAAGAACTTAGTTGAAAAAATAGAAACAGGCCATTTTAATTGTTTCCTTGAAAAATTATACAATGACTTGGAAGAGGTAGGGCTGCTGGAAGACGATACCATAAAAATAATCAAGGAGACTGCGCATGAATTAGGCGCAGTTGTAGCGCAGATGACCGGTAGCGGTCCTACCGTATTTGCCTTGTGTTCAGATCTTACTGCCGCTAAAAAAATTTATTGTGCTTTAAAATCATTAGCCAAACAAGTATTTTTAACCCATACAAAGACTACCAGCCAAAACTTCATTTAATATTGAATTTTAAACAATTCTATAATAGAATTTACTAGTTTCGTATTGGGGAGTAGCCAAGAGGCAAGGCAACGGGTTTTGGTCCCGTGATCGGAGGTTCGAATCCTCCCTCCCCAGCCAACTTTCACTTTTTGCAAAATCATAAAAAATATCTTCTGCATTTTGCGATTCGTCATGGTATTTTTCCGCTATAATCCAGGCATTTTTAAGGTCACACACCAGCCTGCGGTCGGCAATGCGGAAGTTC
>PWYO01000204.1 GCA_003567835.1 Actinomycetota bacterium
AGCGAATTCATGCAACAGGCAGATTTTAAAAAAGAAAAACATGTTCCCATCATTGAAACTGCACCAAAATTAAAAAAAGGTGAACCGGTAGGGGTTTCCTTAAGCATAGGTAAGGAGGTATCCCACCCTAATACCACCCAGCACCATATAAGATGGATATCTCTATTTTTTCTACCAGACGGTGAACAATACCCTATCCAGATAGGAGACCTTATATTCACAGCCCACGGCAGCTCTGTCCAGGGGGCGGACAGCAGCAGCGTATATGCCCATCATAAGGGCGTCCTTGTTTTTAAAACTGAAAAACCGGGAACGCTTTTGGCTTCATCTTACTGTAATATACACGGGTTGTGGGAGAGTTCTAAAAAGGTGGAGATCTCCGGTTAAAAGATTGGTACAAATTGGAGTGCAGCAAAGATAAGGAGATTTTTTTAGGTGAAAAAATTAAACAAAATCACTTACCTGTTATTAACAGCATTATGTTTCATATTTGTTTTTGTTTCCTGCCGGCCCTCAGCTGAACTGCCGGGAGAAGCAGACCCGGAAATTGCGATCATGGATGGTGGCAAGGAATTTCAAATAGAGATGAAAAATTCCCTGTTTGATCCCCAGACCATAACCATTGAGCCGGGAACTGTGGTTACCTGGACAAATGAAGACGACCTCATACACACGGTTACCAGCGGTAGCAGGAACAATGAGACCAGCCTTTTTGACAGCGGCAATATGAGAAAGGGTGAAACTTTCAGTTTCACGTTCAGCAAAAAGGGGACCTATGATTATTTCTGCAGGCCTCATACGGGAATGGAGGGCGTAATTGAAGTGCAGTAGACCACATTTTCACAAACACTGGTTTACATTGACCCTGGTTCTCTTGCTGATCATCTCCGCTGCATTACTGCTGGTTTTTACTGCCGGATGGACTCCAGGCATTCTAGGTGATGATGGCAAACTTGAGGAAAGCCGGCAAACATATCAGGCCCGTGAAATATATGAGGAAGATAAAATAACAATATTCAGGCAGTTTCAGACACAGTTAACGGAGTTTTATGATTTCAGCCGTGAATTTTTTGCAGTGTGGGACTACCATATTGAAGATACAGAAGGGCTCTTTGAAAAATTTAACAACAGCCAGACACCCATTGAACAAAGAATCATATACGCTGGTATGCTCAGGCAAAAGTATGAAAAATTTGGCAATGCGCTGATGCAGATTACACCACCGCCGGAAGCCTCACAAGCACACCAGTACGCGCTGGCAGCAATTTCCAAAAGGATAGAATTTTTTGCAGGTTTTGAGCAAGGTAAGGATATGAGCGTGTTAATGGCAATCAAAGATGATTCCTATTTCTACGAAATGCTTTTTTGGGAAGAAATAGACAGCATTTATGATTATTTCGACCAAATGGCAGAGGACCTAAAAAGAACCCACAGGCACAAGGAACTGAAGTGGATATAAATGCCTTTTCGATTAAACGATATTTTAAAATTAAGTCAAGAAGGAGTCCATATGTTAAACGAAAAAAATAAAGCACCAGACTTTAACCTGGCTGACCAAGACAATAATGATCACAGCCTGTCTGATTATAAGGGAAAATGGATTGTACTCTATTTTTACCCTAAAGACAACAGCCCAGGCTGTACCACCGAAGCAAAAAATTTCAGTGATTCCATTGATAAATTCAAACAGCTCAATGCAGAAGTTATCGGTATAAGCCCGGATTCCCCTTCCAGCCATAAAAAGTTTGTGCAAAAATATGACATTCCGGTAATCCTTCTTTCAGATCCAAAAAAAGAAGTGATAAAAAAATACCATGCTGCAGGATTCATCACCAAGAGGATTTCATACCTTATCAATCCCCAAGGCATGATTGAGAAAAAATATTTGTCTGTAAACCCTGCAAAACATGCAGAGGAAATATTGGATGACTTGAAAGCTCTAATAAATATTTAGATTTTTATGATGACAGTAATCAAAACAGGAGGTAAACAAAATGAAAAAATACGGAATCCTATTTATCATAGTCGTTTTTGGGCTGGTATTGACCATAGCAGGCTGCCGGCAAACGCCAGCCGAACCTGCACTTGCTCAAGAGCAGCCGGTAACAGGAATAGACATATCACAACTGGATACGCAGGATGTGGGCCAGGAAGTAGTCACCGGTGATATTATCTGGGAGATTACCGAAGTGGAAGATTTGGGCACCCAGCTTACCTATGAAGGACATCCTGGTTTTCTGGAGCCCGAAGTAGGAAAATTTATAAGCATAACTTTCTTGATTCAAAATACCGGTGAGGAGGGGAAGACATTCTTTGATCTTACCGCCATCGATGATAAAGGCAGAACTTATTCCATATGCCTTGCTGCTTTTGCTTTTTTTAGCCCAGAAGAAGCTTGTGTTATGCAGGAAATTATACCAGGGGTAGAAAATACATATACTGCCGTATTTGATATTGAAGCAGATGCTAATCAGCTGGTCCTGCAGGTTACAGACTTAAATTTACCGCCCCAGGAACTTGCCTATATAGATCTGGACCTATAAGTCGTTGACATTTCTATGTAAAAACCAGGGAGGGCAGGTTTGCCAAACTATACATACATGAAATACCTGTCCTCCGGCTCCATGCCTTTATGGTTTTTCACCATAAACCCCTGTTTTAATGAAACAGGGGTTTATCTGTAGGCAGCATTCGATATTTGCAACATTGAGACATAAATAATCTCTTCTTCCATCAATAACGTCATCTCAAAAACATCCAATGAGGCAGAGCCGGTCATCTTCTGCCCGGGGGTTGGCCGCTAGGTGCATTTGGTTTGCGCTTAATGGGTTTTCGTGAAGTTAAACGGTTTGGTGGTATAAAACAATGCTGGTCAAATAAAGGTAAACCGGATCTATGCCGACCAAACCTTGCCTGGGAACCACCCCATAAAAACCGTAATCAAACCTGTTTTTCAATCACATTATTTTCTTTAAACCCAAAATATTGCGTAATTCTGCTTGAAATTATTGTTTATCTGGATTGGGTAGCTTTTGTATGGATACGCGCCCTGAAAAGAATATACATATGAATTTTTAGCGCCAAAACCCTGTTTGGTAAATGCTATAAAAAGTTATTATCAGAATACCCTGCTTCTTGTAGTTTTGTAAATCATTGAAAAACAGTTAATCATTTTTTTTAAAATCCGTATGTATTGACAGAAAAAGTCCTTCTTTATTATAATTACTATTAATGCCATATAATTAATAAAGTATAAGATATGTATAAAGTTTATGAAGTTTTTGCAGCAGGACTCTAGTCTAAAATTGTTTCGGCTGGAAAAATGGATGCATCCAGAAATAACATATTGTCAAACTTTAAGCGTATAGCGGCAGGGGTTTGGGAATCAACAATACAGCCAAAGAGCAGGGAAAGTTTTTGAGATTGGTAATGGGTTCAAGCATAATCTTTGAAACTGGTATCTAGTAGTACATAACAACCCGGATTGAATGAATTACTTGTATGCTAGTGCCGCGGTGCAGACCGAAAAGGATAGCTTGTGAATAAAAAAAGAGAGAAAGCAAAGGAACTTATAAGAAGACTGTATCAGGCTGAAGACGCATGTAAGCTCTTAGAGGCAGCCGGAGACCTGGATGCACTGGAAATTGGCCGGATTGAAAAGGATCTCATAGAGCAGGGTCTGGATGCTGCAAAAGTAACCAAGATCTGCGACCTGTTCCAGGTTTTTACAAATGATTTAAAACCGCAGAAACCAGTCGCCAGGCAGCACCAACTTTTTGGTAGGCTAAATCCAGAACTTGAAGACAGCAAGCCCTCTTCCAGCTTGAAAAAACTCCTGTCAGCTCTCAAGCCCCATGACCACTTATGCCTGATTTATGAAAGCCGCCAGGAATGGCTGGATACAATCCTGCCTTTCATCATTTCCGGCCTTGAGCAGGGCCAGAAGTGTATTTATGTGGTTGATGCAAACACTGCCCAACAGATAAAAAAAATCTTTTTAAGTACGGGAGTGGATATAGCCCAGGCTGAAAAAAGGGGCCAATTTGTCATTATTCACGAACGGGACACCTATACCAAACAAGGCTTTTTTGACCCTGATTCCATGATCAATCTATTGGCTTCAGAAACAAAAAAAGCCATCGGCCAAGGTTACCCGGCACTTCGGGTTACCGGAGAGATGACCTGGGCGTTAAAAAACTACAGTGGTTCGGACAAACTGCTGGAATATGAAGCAAAACTTAACCGGGATTTATTTCCACATTATCCCTGTTTGGCCATCTGTCAGTATGATCGCTGGAAGTTTGACCCCGATATCATCAAAGGGGTGGTACTCACCCATCCCCTTGTGATTCGAGGCCGGCGCATTTACCGGAACTTTTATTATATTGAACCGGAGGAGTACCTCAACCATAAGAAAGGTGAGCGCCAGGTCCAGCAGTGGCTCAATAATCTGGAAAGGGAAAGGCGTTTTCATCAAAAGGAAAGGCAGACCGAGAAGAAATACCAGCAGCTCTTCGAGGCAACACCTGTCTCATTATGGGAAGAAGATTTTTCCCAAGTAAAAAAACGCATTGACAAGCTTAAGGAGAAAAACATAAAAAATCTTGGTTCCTACTTTGATAAAAACCCCAAACGAGTGCGACAACTTGCCGCCCTTGTAAAAGTGGTGGATATTAACCAGGCTACTTTGGAAATCTACAAGGCCAAGGATAAACATGATTTGCTTCAGGGGATAACCCGGATTTTTGCTCCCGAAT
>PWYO01000082.1 GCA_003567835.1 Actinomycetota bacterium
TATGCCCTGGCATCGAAATTGAAGGCAGCCAAAGGGGTAAAACATGCCGCCCTCGCCCAGTCAACCATGGGCAGGGATATCTAAGCGTTTTTGGAGCGCCGCAGTCAAAAATCAGCCGCTGGCTTAGCAGCCCTTATTTCCCCTTCCTGCCAAAGAAGCCCAAACAACTGCAAATATTTGGTTCCTTGATTTATGCTCAGCAAGTGCTATGTTTAGATTAGCTCATAAATGTTAACCAACAAAAGGTAGGTTGAAATGAGTAAGAAGCTTTTTAGGGTTGTATTGCTTGCAGTCATGGTGGTCATGTTGTCACTGACCATGGTATTTGCAGGCTGTGACATGGAGATTGATGAGGTTCCTATGGATGAGCCTCCTATGGATGACCCTATGCAGCCATAAAGCAGATACTAATTAACTACTGTTTTGGAAAGTAGTTTTAAACAAGGCCGGGAACTGATTTGACTTCTTTACTGAAGGGGAAGAGGCTCCCGGCCTTGTGGTGTATCGAAAGCAGCAAAGGCCGGGCCCAGAAGCATACTGTTTTAGCAAAATCAATTTATGCGGAAGCAATTACCGGCAATTGGCGGGCTTATATTTGCAAAGAAGCCCCCAGTTTATGAAAAAACATCGGCTAAACCGGTAAGGTAGAATCTTTTTTTAAAAATCCGCTGGATACAGAAGAAAAAACGCCATGCCTGCAAATTCTGCATCCTTTTTTTGCTGATGGGAAGTAGAATATGCACACTGGACTGATAGTAGGCCACAGCTTAGGCCCTTATGGGCTTTTCACCCGTGTTTCAAGCAAGAGGATGATGCGTATGTTGGGCAGGTTGATTTCTGTTGGAGTTTTTACCATAACAGAGTGAAGGTGTAACACAGACTTTTAGGGGTGGTTGAAAGTGCCTGGCAAATGGCTGGTCAGATTGGTTTTTGTAGTCATGGTGGTCGTGTTGTCACTGGCCATGGTCTTTGCGGCATGCGGGAATATAGCCCATGGATGAACCGCTAAAAGATTTCTTTGATGACCCAATTCAGGACCATATGGCCTATTAGCTGCCAGCAAACTCCGTTTTCTGGCAATATATGGCTGGGGGTGTTTTCTGCCAGATCAGGGGAGCGGACCTGGTTTTTTTGCAAAAAAAAAAGGAGATTACAATGTTTTTTCAAAGCGATGCAGGTCCCATTTATTATGACCAATCGGGTCCCCGAGACCGACTTGGCCTCATATTTACCCATGGAGGAGGGCTAAACGGGCATATGTTTGATGCCCAGGTGGCTGCGCTCAAACACCAATACCGTACGGTAATCTGGGACATGCAGGGACATGGACGTTCTGTGCCGCTTAAAGAGAACTTTGATGTTCCCAAGATGGCCCGTTGCCTCATGGACATGATGCATGAGCTGCAAATTCAGCAGGCAGTACTGGTGGGTCATTCACTAGGCGCCTGGGTCAGCCAGCTAGCCGCAGTCAAACATCCCGAGCGGGTCAAAGCGCTGGTCAGTATTGCTGGCGGGCCCATTGACAAGCCTATAAAAAAAACCGAGCAATTGTTATACCGCATCTCCATGGCTATTAGCAGGATAATCCCCGAAAACGCCCTGTTTGGCTGGACTGCCAAACAAAAAACCACCACCGAACAAGCAAGAATCTTCTTTGAAAAATCTTTGAAACAGATGGGGAAAAAGCAGTTTCTCCTGATGCTTGGAGGCATGCTTGATGCTGCCAGCATCAAAGTTGACCAATCTTATGAACAGCCTCTGCTGATTACCCATGGTGCGCATGAAATGCCCAAGTCGGTGATCAGGGACAATAAAGACTGGCATGCTTCAGTACCCGGCAGTGATTACTTTGAGATAGCTGGGGCTGGCCATAATGCCAATATGGACAAGCCTGAGGCCTTCAACCAGGTCCTGGTTGATTTTTTGGCTGGACTCTAAGTGGTTCCAAGTCTGGCCGGCCGGTGGATTTGCCAGCAATCAATGAAAGAAAAAACTGGCTGAACACAGCTTGAAAACCATTTTGTATGCTGGACCGGTTTTATGGCGGCAACATGGCCCCAGTGCTCTTAGGCATTGGCTTGGCCGTATCTGCACCAGGACAGCAAAGAGCACTGGCCGCATTTTGGGTTTCTCCCCAGGCATATGGTTCTGCCAAAAGCGATGATCTTGTGGGAAAAATCAGTCCAGCTGCCCCGGGGCAGAATCTGCTGAAGGTCCTTTTCGATCTTGTCCGGATTGGCATTGGTCGTAAGCCCCAGGCGGCTTGCGATCCTTTTCATATGGGTGTCTACGATAATGGCATCTTTGCCGAAAGCATTGCCTAAAACCACATTGGCGGTTTTTCTGCCCACCCCCGGAAGGGAAGTAAGGGCATCGATGTTTTGGGGTACTTGGGATCCAAATTGTTCAACCAGGTGTTGGGCACATTGTTTGATGCTTTTGGCCTTATTCCGAAAAAAACCGGTGGACCGGATGGCCTCTTCCAGTTCCGTAATAGGCGCTTGGGCCATATCCCTGGGTCTGGGGAATTTTTCAAAAAGGGCAGGGGTGATTTTGTTGACCTGCTTGTCTGTGCTCTGGGCGGCCAGTATGGTGGCGATAAGCAGCTCAAAAGGGTCTTGGTAATCCAGGGAAGTATCATTGGCATCCGGGTAATGGCGTTTTAGGGTTTCCAGAATTTTGTCAATATGCTCTACTGCCGGCGGGTATAGGCCTTGCTTCATTTTTTTCTGCCTTTCTTATGGTCTAGGTATTTTTGCATTTGGCGGCTGGTCATGGTATTGGCCACATCTGCGGCTTCCAGCCAGCCTTTCCGGGCCATGTTGACGCCATAGGTATAATCGTGCAAATTTTGCAGGTGATGGGCATCGGGGTTGATAAACACCTTTATTTTCTTATCCCTGGCGTATTTGGTCATCCTCCAGTCTAGGTCCAGACGATGGGGGTTGGCATTAATCTCCAGGTCCACATCATTTTCTGCTGCAGCATCAATAATCTGCATGATATCCACCTGGTAAGGGTCCCTGGCCAGAAGTATTCTGCCCGAAGGGTGGGCAAGGATGGTGGCGTGGGGGTTTTGCATGGCTTTGATCATCCTTTGGGTCATTTCTTTTTGGCTCATGTTAAAATGGGAATGAATGGCAATGATCACAAAATCAAAACGGCGCAATACTGCATCGCTGTAATCCAGATCACCATTGGGCAGTATATCGGACTCGATGCCCTTAAAAAGGGTGAAATCTCCCAGCTTTTTTTGGATTTTTTCAATTTCACTCAAATAGTCTTTCATGCTTTCTTCTTTCAGCCCCCCGGCATAAGCGGCTGTTTTGCTGTGCTCGCTGAATCCTGCATAATGCATCCCCATCTCTTTGAGGTGCTGGCAGGCCTTTTGTATGGTCATATTGCCGTCGCTGAAATTGGTATGGATATGAAACAGCCCCTTGATGTCTTCCTGGGTTACCAGCCGGGGCAGTTTGCCATTTTTGGCCGCTTCAATTTCTCCATGGTTTTCCCGTAGTTCAGGCGGTATATAGTCCATGGAAAACACCTGGAAAAAATCATGTTCATTGCTGCAGGGTATGCGCTTACCATTTTTAAAAAGTCCGTATTCATTGATCTTTATCCCCATTTTTTTAGACATGGCCCGCATAGCCGTATTATGTTCCTTGCTTCCTGTAAAATGGTGCAAGGCATAAGGATATTGATGGGGTTTTACCGCCCGTATATCCACATTGATGCCCGAATCCAGCTTCATGCTGGATTTGGTGTCTCCTTTGGCTATAATCTCAGCAGATTGGTCAAGGGAGACGAAAAAATCCATGAGTTCCTCCGGATGTTTGGTGGCGGCCACGATATCTACATCCCCTATGATTTCTTTTTTCCTGCGCATGCTGCCTGCTATATCTGCTTTTTTGACCTTGCTGTGGCCTTTGATCTGGTCCAGTAGGGCGTATGCCTGCTCAAAGATGTCTGCATACAGGAAGCTTTCGGAAAACTTCTTAACCGATTGGATCCCTTTGAGTATATTGGCCTGGGTCTTTGGGCCAAAATTGGGAAGCCCAGCCAGCCTGTTCTCCTGGCAGGCAAGTTCCAGTTCGGAAATATTGTCTATATCCAGTTTATGGTAAATATAATGAATTTTTTTGGGCCCCAGGGTAGGAATTTTCAGCATTTCCCGCAGTCCGGGAGGCGTATCCTGGATCAGTTTCTGGTGATGGTCCAGCTCTCCTTCTTGGATCAGGGCAAGAATCTGTTCGGCAATGCTTTTGCCGATGCCTTTGATGGAGGTGAGCTGGTTGGCCGTGGTTTTGGGGCCCAGGGATATCGAAGAGGCTTCCAGTGCCCTGGCTGCATTTTGGTAGGCACGGACCCTAAATGCATTTTCATTATTGAGTTCAAGCAGGTCTGCAATTTCGGCCAGTATGTCCGCAATTTGTTTTTTATCCATAAAAATCTGCTAGCCTCCTGATGGCCTCAGCTTTTTGGCTTAAGCCGATTTTGCTTTCCCTGACTGCCTGGTGCAGAATTGCAATAGAGCGGTTATAGCCCTCCCTGTCTACGGGATAGGGAATGCCGTCTTTCCCTCCGTGGGCAAAGCTGAACCTGGCCGGGTCCTTGACGCTGTATTTTTGGCCATAAATCAGTTCGGATATAAAGGCCAGGGCCCTCATGGTTTTGGGGCCCACCCCCTTGACCGCCAGCAAAGTCTCAAAATTTTTAGGCCTGATGTCATAGGTATGGGCAA
>PWYO01000004.1 GCA_003567835.1 Actinomycetota bacterium
CGGAACAGGCAGGAGGAGATGGGCATTGCTGAAGTATCCCTGATGTTTGATAACCGGGACAAAAGCATAGACCTTGATTTTTCAGATGTACGGATCACCAGGAGGGTTGATGCACAGGGAGGCGGCGATTATTTTATCAACGGCTCTCCAACCAGGCTTATGGATATTCAGGATATGCTTGCCGACAGCGGCATTGGCAAAGGGCTTTATACCATCATAAACCAGGGGCAAATTAATGAAATGGCCATGCTCAAACCTGATGAAAGAAAAGCCATCATAGAAGAGATTGGCGGCATTTCCAAACACAAAATCAGGAGGAAAAAATCACTTTCGAAATTGGAAAGGGTCAGCCAGGATATGGATCGCATTGACGATTTGTTGGAAGAGATCAAACGCACCATGGTCCCCCTGGAAGTAGAAGCAGAGAAAGCAAAAAAATATTCTGCGGTTTTAGGTCAGCTGAAAAATGAAGAAATATCCTATTATATGAGCCAGATGAACCAATTAAACCTTGCCTGGAATAAAAAAGATGCCCAGGAAAAAAAGATCAACCATGAACTGAAACAGGCAAATAAAGATTTGGATGCCGCTCAGAAAAAGCTTGATGATTACAAAAATGATATTGCTGAGAAACTGGCCCAATACCGTTGCTGGGAACAAACGGTTCACAAGATGGACCAGGCCATAGACCGACTCAATAATTTAAACCAGCTTATATCCAGCAAGGTTTCGGTTTTTTCAACCCTTTCTCATATGTTTGAAGCCAAGCAGGAGCAGCCCAAAACAGAAAAGGAAGGGTCCATGTACCAGAAACTGAAAAACCTGCAGATGCTGGTCCATGATTACATCAATCATATCAATAATACCCTGGCTGAAAAGCAAGCAAAGATTGAAAGCCAGGGCAGGTATATATGCCAAAAACTGGATGAGCTGTTAAGCCTGTTTGAAAGGGAAAAACAAAATGAGCAAATAAAGGTGCACAGGCAAAAACAAAACCTGATTTTTAAAGAGAACTGCATACAAAACTTGAAAAAAGCAAAAAACCTGCTGGAAATCAACCAAAATTTCAGCGAAAAAGCAGACTGTATAAAAAAAAGGGTATATCCTCAATTTCTGGATAGAAAAAAAGATATACAACAGGAACAATCACGCATAGCCGTGCTTGAAGAAAAGATCCATGCAAGCAAATTGGAAAGCAGTAATTTGGAAAATGCCCAATACAAAAACAAGCTGGACAAAGATCAGATCAAAGAAAAAACCCAGAACATCACCACCTATATCGTGGATCATTATCATGTTTCCATCGATTATATGCTAAAAAATTATAAGCCAGCAGCCGATATTCAAAAAACACGGACCAACATTAGCAGCCTTAAAAAACAGGTCAAAAATTTCGGTGCCATCAATCCCAATGCCTCCCTCGAATACGAACGGATCAGAAAAAGACATGATTTTTTATATAACCAGAGAAAGGACCTGCATCAAAGCAAGAAAAACCTTGAAACCCTAATTGCAGATATGGATAAACAGATTATGGAAGCTTTTATAAAAAAATTTGACCAGATCAATCAAAGTTTCGGCTATTATTTTAAAATCCTTTTTCCGATGGGAGAGGGCGAGCTTTTGCTGTCTGAGACGGGGCAGGACCATGAACATGGTGTTGACCTTAAGGTAGATATAGGCAATAATAAGTTTGTTCCGTTATCATTGCTATCAGGTGGTGAAAAGACTTTAGTATCCATAGCTTTTTTATTTTCCATATTTGCAACAAATCTTTCCCCATTCTATGTGTTTGACGAGGCTGATGCTGCGCTGGATGATATCAATATCGATCGTTTTTTGTCATTGGTGAAAAAATTTGCTGAAAAACAGCAGATCATACTCATCACCCATCAAAAGAAAACCATGGAAATAGCCGATACCATTTATGGGGTCAGCATGCAGTCAGACGGTGTGTCAAAAATAGTTTCGGAAAAAATTAGTGGCCATTATGCAAAAACTCATTAAAAATATTAACTATTTTATCAGAAAAATCAAAAATAATGACCAGGATGTCTGGGATGAACTTGAAGAACAGATGATCTTGAGTGATGTCAATGCGTCCTGTGCCCAAAAAATTATCTCAGATGTACAGTCTGAGGTGTATGCCCGGAAAATCAATGAACCGGAAGCGGTCAAAACATTGCTGAAACAAAAGATTGCAGCTTTGCTCGGAAACCACCAAAGGCATCGATTAAACACCTCTGAAAAAAAACCAACTGTCTACCTTTTGGTAGGTGTTAATGGGGTCGGTAAAACTTCCACCCTGGCCAAACTGGCCCATATGCTGCAAAAAAAAGAAAAAAGGGTGCTCATTGCCGCTGCTGACACCTACAGGGCGGCAGCAGTAGAACAGCTGCAGGCTTACGCACAGCGTTTGGGCATAGATATGGTGCGCCATCAAAGGAATTCGGATCCGGGCGCAGTGGTCTTTGACAGCATTGAAAAATCCATGGCCAAGGACATTGATTTTCTGCTGGTAGATACAGCCGGAAGAATGCAGACATCCTACAATCTTATGGAAGAGCTAAAAAAAATTAAGAGAGTGGTGCTTAAAAAAACAAATAAGGTGCCTGATGAAACATTGCTGGTTGTGGATTCTACTACCGGCCAGAATGCCATTTTTCAGGCTACTACTTTTCACAAAGCCCTGGATCTTACCGGTGTTGTGCTCACTAAGACAGATGGCACATCCAAAGGAGGCATCATATTGAGTTTGCAGGATGAACTGGGCCTGCCTGTAAAAATGGTCACCTACGGAGAAAAACTTGAGCATATTGCCTATTTTGACCCTGTAAAATATGTGGATATGCTGATAAACTGATGCGGAGGTGTTAACGTTTTATGTTTGATTTTCTTAGTGCAAAATTTGAAGATTTATTTTACAAAATTAAAAATAAGGGCAAGTTAAGCCCTAAAGATCTCGACCAAGCTTTTCGTGAAATTAAACTGGCGCTGCTGGAAGCAGATGTTAATTTTAAGGTGGTAAAAGATCTTTTGGAAAAAATTAAGCAGAAGGCAGTGGGAGACCGGATTACAGAAAGTCTTACCCCTTACCAGCAAGTGGTCAAGATTGTAAATGATGAAATTACCCGTATTCTGGGCAGCTCTACAGCAAAGGTCAACCTGGCCGCAAAGCCGCCTACGGTCATCATGATGGTGGGCCTTCAGGGGACTGGAAAAACTTCAGCAGTGGTCAAGCTGGCAAACTATTTAAAAAATGAGAAAAATAAAACGGTCTCTGTAGTTGCTGCTGATACATACAGACCGGCGGCTGTAGACCAGCTCAAGGACATGTCTGAGGCCATCGGAGTACAGGTTTACTGGGAGAAGACCAAAGACCCGGTACAAATATCCAAAAGAGGGGTTCAGAAGTTCCGCAAACAGGGCAGTGACTTGGTCATTATCGATACAGCGGGAAGGCTGCATATTGATAAACCCATGATGCAGGAGATTGCCAGCATAAAAAAGAGCGTAAATCCGCATCAAGTTTTCCTGGTGCTCGATGCCATGACCGGCCAGGAAGCGGTAAACATTGCCCAGACCTTCAATGCCCAGGTGGAATTTGACGGGATTATTTTAACCAAGCTGGACAGCGACACCCGAGGGGGTGCGGCTCTCTCCGTCTATTATGTGGTCAGAAAGCCTATTAAATTTATATCCACCGGTGAAAAAATATCCGACTTTGCACTATTCCATCCCGACCGAATTGCTTCAAGGATCCTGGGAATGGGCGATCTTTTGACCCTGGTTGAAAATGCAGAGAAAACCATTGATGAAGAAAAAGCAAAGAAATTCGAACAAAGGATAAGAAAAAATGAATTAAATTTTGAAGATTTTGTGGAACAGATCAAAAGCTTAAAAAAGATGGGATCCTTGCAGCAGGTCTTTTCCATGCTTCCCAAGGCCGGCAAAAACAAAATGTTGAAGGACATCAATGTTGATGATTCTCAGCTTAAGCCGGTGGAGGCCATCATAGGATCTATGACCAAGGAAGAAAGAAGAAAACCCCATATAATTAACGGGAGCAGAAAAAAGAGAATCGCCAGGGGCAGCGGTACCTCGGTGGCCGCAGTGAACAAACTGCTTAAACAATTTTCCAATACCAAAAAAATGCTTCGGCAGTTTTCAGGTATGGATCAGGAGGCTGATTTTCCCTTTCATAAAATGAAGTAATAAAATAATTTTGCAAGATTGTAATAAAAATATATAATAATTAGACAATCGCTATGATTATTGACAGGAGGACAAGGTATTGAGTGTAAAAATTAGGTTGACTAGGATAGGTTTTAAGAAAAAGCCATTCTATAGGATTGTGGTGGCTGACAGCAGGTCTCCAAGAGACAGCAAGATCATTGATAATCTAGGAACATACGATCCCAAAAGTGATCCATCAAAAGTGGAAATTGATAAGGAAAAGGCCCTAGGCTGGATCAAGAAAGGAGCAAAACCATCGAATACGGTCCAGAAGCTTTTCGAGAAACTTGATATAATGAGTAGTGACAATAAATAAAACTGGAGGTCGATTGTGAAAGAACTACTTGAGTACATGGTAAAAGAACTGGTGGACAATCCTGATGATGTTCAAATTACTGAGGAGGAGGAAGACGAGAAAACCATTATTTTTAAG
>PWYO01000014.1 GCA_003567835.1 Actinomycetota bacterium
CCGGGCAGAACATCTCGGTAAAAGTAGTCTTGGGAAAGACCCTGGCCAATGCCCCCACCAGGCAGGCGGTAAGCACGTCCCCTTCTCCGGCATAGCCTATGCCCCTGGCCATGGCCAAACCCGCTTCCAGGAAAGGCAAGGTAATAAAACCGCTATCTATATCCGTCTCAGAAAAGTTTAAGCTGAAACCGCGAAGCTTGTTTTGCTCCATCCAGGCCCTGGCTGCCATGCCCATTCTTACCGTATGCAGAAGAGACTTTCTGTCTTTGATATCACTGTTAAATTTCTTTTCCAGCAGGCCCGCTTCCTGTTCTGCAGCTTCATCGTCCACAGATTCCAGCATGCTTTCCAGCCTGTTTTGGTCAAAATAAATGGTTTGAAGGCCAAAAGCTTTTTTTAGCACTTCAGGGGGTATGCTAAAATCGCCCATCCCTTTAAAATAGCCCCCCATGCTCCCAATTTTTGAGTCCCTGAACTGACTGGCCACAAGGGCCCCTTTGGCCCTTCTTGCCACTCTTTTTAACAGGTCAGAATTTTCCCAATGCCCTGCCTCAATAAAAAAATGTTTGTCCCCGCGCAGAAGCATATTGCACAGGTCCTGCACCCCGTGTATGCCGTGGTTTTGCATGATCTCTTCCGGCCCCGCTTCAGGGCCAAAACCATAGGCAGGGGTGGTATCCAGCACAATCAGCGGTATGTCTGTTTTTGACAATACCCCAGCACTTTCCAGGGAAGGGGAATAGGCCAGGTGAAGGGTGACCAAGGCATCGACCCCTTCCTTTTCAAAAGTGCTGATGGCCTGTTTGAACTCCGAATTGCGCCTGCAGATGCTGGAGGCGGTCACCGCCATGCCCTGGTTTTTGAGCTCTTGTTCAATGGTATGGGCAAACCGGCTTAATGGTTTTCTCAGTTCAGGCAAAACCTGATCATAGAGTTCAAGATACAGCAGCAGCAGTCCGATTTTTGGCCTCATTGCGCCTCCTTATAGATGATGTTTTTCCATAGCGTTTTGGGGCGGCATTCCTTGGTTGATCACATCGTTTAAGGCGGCAATCAGTTGTTCAGGGTTTTGGGCCATAAAGATGTTTCTCCCAAATATGATGCCCCTGGCTCCGCTTTTTATGCTGTTGTCAGCTTTTATAAGCACATCCAGGTCTGTTTTCAGTTTCTCAGCCCCGATGGTAAACACGGGCACGGGGGTGTTGTTGACCACTTCTTGAAAGTCTTTTCCCGTATAGAAAGTCTTCACCAGGTCTGCGCCCAGTTCAGCCATAACCCTGGTTACCCTTTTCACCTTTTGGTGGACCTGGGCAGGTGTTTTCTGCTTATGTTCTATGACATAGCATTCCCCGATAAGAGGCATGCCCAGTTTCTCTTTCTGTCGCACCACTTGGCTAAACAGCCCTACATTGGCCGCCTCCCTTTCTTCGGCTCCTTCCTCTAAAAACAAAGAGCAGATGACTGCCTCAGCCCCTGCCTGGTCTGCTTGCTCCACTGTGGCAGCAATAACCGTATGGCCTTCCCTGTAGTCCAGGGGATAGTAGAAAGAAGAGGACCAGTTAATCCGTACCACCGGTAGGGGACTGTCTTTTTTTGCAAAAAGGTCCCAGTTCCTTTTCAGCATATATTGGGATAGGAGCAGGGCGTCGGTGGCCATGCAGTTTTTAATGGCTGCCCGGCCGTCTTCTATGCCCGGCTGGTGGCCGTATTCCATGACATGGTCCAGCGCGGAGATCACCAGGTTTTTTTTGCCCTTGAACAGTTTTGAAATCCTTATGTTGATTGCTGACATCTTCCTCCTTTTAAAAAATTATTCTTAATATGCCCGCATGCCGGGCAATTGCCCGCCAAGCCCTTGCAAAGGATGTTCCCTCAAGCTGGACCCTGGCCCCGGCCAACAGGCAGAACACCGGTATTTTGCCAAGCCTTTTTAAAAATCATTGAAAACCTCCACCGGTTTCCCTGTACGGATTGATTCCCAGGCAGCCGAGCACACAGCAATGGATTTTGCCCCTTCCCGCACATCAGGGACCGGGGTCTTGTCTTCTATTAGACATTGCTCAAAATGTTTTAGGTAACGGATGACCGTAGCCCCATGCCCGTAAGCGCCTTCTGTTTCCGGCGGATAGGCTATTTTGCTTTCCGCTTTGATTTCAAATTTGTCCAGCACGGTTTTCACCTCTCCGCCCAATTTGTCCGAAAAACTGCCTATGGCGCTGCCTTTGGTGCCAAAGATGCTTACCCCCATCATAGGCATGGGAGGATGGACAATATCATAGATGCCCAAAATCCTGGCAACCACCCCGTTTTTAAATTTCAGATTAAGCATAAAATTGGCCTGTTTGGGGTATTTTGGTTCCAATCCGCCCCGGTTGGCATAGGCAAAAACTTCTTGTACGTCCCCCAGAAACCACCGCAGCACATCCACCGGATGGCAAACCCCGCCATACATAAAATCCTGGGGCACTTCCAGCCGCCAGGGGGTCATCTGGTATACCGGCCGCATATCATGCACATAATGGGCTTCGGCCATAATGATATCCCCCAGGTCCTTCTGGTCATACATCGTTTTGATGGTGGTAAACTGAGGCTCATAGCGCATGGTCTGTCCCACCAAAAACTTGACCTTTTTTTGCCGGGTCAGCTGGGCAATTTGTTTTGCATGTTCAAGGTCGGTAACCATGGGTTTGGTGCAGATCACATGCTTGGACTGCTGCAGCGCAGCTTTGCAGTGCTCTGCGTGAAGATGGTCCGGAGAAAAAACAGCAATGATATGGATATCTTTGTTTTCGGTGAGTTTTGTATAATCATCGGTGATGGTTTCTATTCCATATCGTTTCTGGCATTGCCTGGCTTTTTGTAAATCTTTGTCGCAGATGCCGGTCACTTGAAGCCTGCTTCCGGGTATACGGTTGATTTCTAAAACCGTGCTGCCCATGCCCAGGCCTATAACCCCTATGTTAAACATTTTCATGCCCTACCACTCCTTTAAGGCTTTTTTTGTACAATATCTTCCAATAGTTTCCTTGCGTTTACATAAAAGATTTTGTTGATTTGTGCTTTGCTGATGGATGTTTTTTCTGCTGCAACCTTTATTGCCCTGATAATCTCATAAATGAAAAAAGTCATATCTTCCAATGTCATCTCATCCGAAGACAGGCTCCAGGGTTTGGGGGTGCTGGTTACAAAATAGTGCTTATGGTTGATGTCAATATTCTTGCCCTTTAGAGCAGCAACCGCCAAATCGCTGCCGTAAAGTATTTTTTCGCATCCCAGCTCCCGGATCAACACTTCGATAACCCGGAAACTATTGACCATGGCTGTATCCATATATAAGTTTTTGATGTCCTTTAGGCCGGCGATGCTGTCTTTTATGTCATAATAGCAGTAAGAGCGGCCCGCATGGGCCAGGATGATCTTAATATTGGGATACTGTTTTGCCATGCTTCTGATTTCTTCAATATTTCTTTGGTCATTGAGACGGCCTTTCCGGGGCAGGTGGATGAGCAAGATTAAGCCGTGTTCTTCTGAAAAATCAAGCACCTTTTTTGAGATAAAATCAAACAGGCTTACATCAATGTCCAGTTTTGAAAAATCCTGGGCATGCTTAGAGACTGCAAAATCGGGATAGGGCTTAAACCCTACAAATTTTTTTTCAAAAAAATCATGGGGTATCTCTTCCAGGTCGGGCCGAGCCGCAAACAGCCCCCAACTGTTATTTTTTTTGCAAACCTCGGCAATATAGGCATTCATCTTATGGAGATTTACCTCCAGGAAGGGCAGACCAAAAAAAAGGCCCCCATAGGCTTTGCCGGGAAAGAGTTTTTGTTCCAGGATCTTGAAGTCTTCAAAGGAAAAGCCGGCCATCAGTTCATGGTCTAAGAAAGGATTTTTCTTCATCCTTTCTTCGGTCACCTCTTTTTTTAAAAAATCTTTTTTCCAGAGATGCACGTGCGTATCCATGATGGTTTCCGGTAAAAACGACAAAAACTCTTCTTTGAATACCCGCAGGTCTTGTTGGTTAAAATCAGCCAGAAGTTTCTTCACTTTTCCTCCAATCATGCAATATCAAGTTTGACGCCCGCCACAATAAATGCTTCTCTTGTCTCTCTGCTGCAGTGCTGGTCTGTAATGATTCGGTCGATGTCAGCCATTGAAAAAATCCTGCTTGGTCCGTTTTTGCCAAATTTGGTGGAATCAACCAGGCAGATGCTTTGCTTGCATCTTTGATGCATCTGGGCCTTTACTTCATCCGAATCCGGCCTGAAAGCATCGCTTAATCCCCCTTTTACGGATACCGCTGCGGTAGACAAGAAAAATATATCTCCGTTAAACTTGGCAACCGTATCCATGGCATAAGATCCTACAAAACAATTATATTCTTTTAAAAGCAAGCCGCCAGTGCAAATTACCTGTATATGCTTATTTTTTAAAAACAGTCCAGGGATGATATAGGAATTGGTTATGATCAGTAGATCCTGAAAATCGGATTCTGCAAGGGCTTTGGCAAAATAATAGCAGGTAGTCGAATTGTCGATAAACAGGCAATCCCCATGATGTACATATGCTAAAGCTTTGGCAGCAATTCTTTCTTTTAGTTCAATATTTCTGCGAAGCCTGATGGTGTTTCTTGTCTCAATATCCACTGCAGTTTTTAACAGTAC
>PWYO01000079.1 GCA_003567835.1 Actinomycetota bacterium
CACCTTATCCACAATCTCATTATTGGAGTAGGGATGGTTTCTGACATAGATCTCACCCACGATGCCAATCAGCGGCCGGGGATTTTTGTCTACCTCTATGGCCTCAAAATCCTTTCTGGCCGCACCCAAAAGGGTAACCAGCTTGGGAAACAGGTCCTGGTGGGTTTCCTTTTGCACCAGATCCAGCATCCGGTCAAGATGCTTCTTGTAAGCGGCCTGGGCCTGTCCCGCCTGTTTCTGATAAGGCCGGGTGGCTCTAAGCATCTTATCCAAAAAGTCAATGGTAAACACACCCTTCATGGCCCTTCCCAGCATCCTGTAGCCTTTCATGCTGTCCATATCATACTGCTTGTAAAAACTGGAGCTTTCCGGTGCGCCGGGAGAAACGATGGGAACCCCTTCATAGCCCAATTCCTGTATGATGATTTTCTGCATCTTATTGTACTGGCCGAACCTGCAGGGCCCGTAGGTTAAGGGCATCAGGAAAGCACAGGTCTTGGGATCATTGTATTTTAAGGTCTTTAAGATATCCCCTGTGGTAATGATAAAAGGGTAGCATTCCTTGCCCAGGGTATGCCTTCTGCCCAGCTCCAGGGTCTCATCATCGGAATGCATTACCTTTGAATCAATCCCTTCTTTTTTAAAGGCAGCCTGGATGGCATAAGAGCCGTCACTCATATAGGGGATGTAGATGACCCGCCTTTCATCTTTTTTAAATATCACCGGTTCCGGCTTGGGCTGAGCCGCTGCTTTTTGTTTATTCAGTTTCCGGCTGTTTTTTAAGGAATCAATAAATGCTTCACAGCGGGTAACCACCCCTGCACCGCCGGTATGCTCATCAATTTCAATCTTCAGGAATGGTTTGTCCATCTCCCGTTCAAAATATTGCAGGATAAAAGAATCCGGACCGCATCCAAAATTGGTCAGGTAAGCCGGATAAAGCCTGGGGTCTTCCTTGATCAGATTGGCAGCACTCATAATCCGGTCCCCGAACTCCCAGTAGAGATTGGACCATTCCGAAGAAAGCTGGACCGAATCAACCGGCATAAAGCTCAAAGGAATGACTTTAATCCCGCATTCCCTTAACTTATTGGGAATATCCATGGATATGGCCCGGTCACAGCTGTTATAGGATCGGGCAGTCACCACGATGGCCGGCTCATGGGGACCCAGCTGCTCCAGCACCTCGGTTCCCCTGACTTTCAGCCGACTGTAATATTGCTTCTGGGCCTGGTATGCTTCGCGTACCGCATGCCTGATTTTTCCCCTGGTCTTGCCCAGCTTTTTTCCCACCTCCATGAGCTGCTTGGAGCGCGCATAGCCTTCAAAGCTGAAATTGATAATGGGATCCAGGATCTGAACCCCCTCCAGGTCCATGGCTGCTTTGACCACACAAGGGATGCCCTGCACAAACGGACAGGGGTAGCTGCCCCTTCTTTCCCCTTTTATGGCTTGTTCTTTGGCAGGCATATCTCTGATGGTGGGTAAAAAAAGGTAATCGACGCCCTTATCGGTCAAGTTGTGTATATGGCCCAGCATCGCCTTCATGGGAAAACAGGTCTCGGCAATCACCGATGAAAGCCCGTCGGCGATGATTTTTTTATTGGTCTTATCGGAAAGCACCACCTCAAATCCCAGATGGTCAAAAAATGCAGCCCAGAAAGGATAGAATTCATAGGTCAGCATGGTAAAGGGTATGCCCACCTTTGGGGCTCCGGGATGGCTCTGGGGTTGATAGGCCTGTAAAAGAATGTCCTCATTTTCCTGAAAATAGTCAGGAATGTCCTGGACCTGGGACTTTGATTTTTCATATTTCTCACATCTGCCCCCGTAAAACAGGGGTTTTTCTCCTTCAATGGACACTTTCTTGATGTCGCAGCAATTGGGGCATCCCTTACACTCAAATGATTTCTGGGTATAGCTGACCTGGGCAATGTCTGAAAAACCCCTGAAGTTGGACTGCTCCCCGCTTTCTTCCATGGCCACAATCGCTGTGCCGATGGCGCCGGTAACCTCGTGATGGGGCGGTACAATAATCTTTGCATCCAGGTAATTCTCAAAAGCAGCCACCACCGAATGGTTGAAGGCTACCGCGCCCTGAAAAAAGATCTTTTTGCCGATCTTTTTTCTGGCCACCACCCGGTTTATATAATTCATCACAATGGAATAGGCCAGCCCAGCCAAAATATTGTCCACTCTGGCCCCCTTCTGGTAATGCGCATACACATTGGTTTCCATAAATACGGTGCACCGCTCTCCCAGGTCAATGGGGTTTTTGGCCGCCAGGGCCCGTGCAGCAAAATCTTCAATTTTTATATCAAACCGCTCCGACTGCTCTTCTAAAAAGGAGCCGGTGCCCGCCGCACATACCTTGTTCATTTCAAAATCAACCACCACACCGTCTTCCATGGAAATGTACTTGGAATCCTGGCCGCCGATCTCAAAGATGGTATCCACAGAACGGTCAATGGCTGCCGCAGCAGTGGCCTGGGCGGTAATTTCATTGATGACCGTATCCGAACCCACAAAATCACCAATAAGGTACCTGCCTGAGCCGGTGGTCCCCACCCCTTTTACACGGATTTTCTCTCCCACCTGCTTGCCGATGATGGCAATGCCCTTGCGTACCGCCTCGATGGGCCTTCCTGCGGTCCTCAGATAGCATTTGGCAATCAGCTTTTTGTTTTTGTCAATGGCCACCACATTGGTGCTGATCGAACCCACGTCAATACCAATATAGGCATCGACCTTTCCCGGGCCAAAAGAATAACCCTGCTCCTCATAGGCGGGCAGCTCTGATTGCTCCAGAGACAGGGGCTTGAAGGTTTCCCGCTCATACTTGAGGCTGTCCATATAGGCATCCAGGTCCCCAAGAAGGGTATCGGTGTCTATATTGTCATCCTCAGAAACCGCTGACAGCGCCGCTCCGATGGCCCCCATGGAAGCATTGTGGGCAGGCACAATCAGTTTATGGCCCAGAATATCGCTGAATGCCTTGACCATGGCCTGATTAAAGGAGACCCCGCCGCAAAAGATAATGGGCGGGTCAAATTTTTTGCCTTTGACAATGCCTGACTTAAAGCTTCTGGCCATGGCATAACAAAGGCCCAGGATAATGTCTTCGTCTTTGGCGGCTTCCTGCTGAAGGTGTATCATATCCGATTTAGCAAAAACGCTGCATCTTCCGGCAATGGTCTCCGGGCTGTCTGATTTTAAAGCCACTTGGGCAAATTCTTCAATGCTCAAACCAAACCGGGTGGCCTGCTGGTCCAGAAAAGAGCCCGTTCCTGCAGCACAGAGCTCATTCATGGCATAATCGCCGATGGCAAGGTCAATGTACTTGGAATCCTGGCCTCCGATGTCAATCACTGTGGAGGCATCGGGGATAAACTGGCGGCAGGAATTCATGACCGCCTCAATTTCATTGATAAAGTAAGCGCCCAGTGCGCTGGACAGGTTCTTGCTTCCCGAACCGGTAAACGCCAGGCCGCACAGCGCATGATGGTCGTATTTTTCTAAAAGCTGCGCCAGGTCTTTTTTTACAATATTTAGAGGCTCTCCCTGATGCCGGGTATAGGGCATCACTTCAATGATCTTGCGGTCCTCATCCATGACCGCGCGGTTTACGCTAATAGAGCCAATATCATATCCAATATATAATTTCATCTTATCCTTATTTTCATTGACAGATTGAATGATGTAATGCTAACAACATTCAATATAAACGTCAATATGTTGAATTTGTTGCAAAATACAGCCAAAACAGCATGGATTTAGGCTTTTTCTGCAGGCAGACAAGGACCGCTGGAAACAAAAGGCCGGCTGCCGGTAAAGGCATTCATTTGCCCCAAAACGGTCTGCAAAACCCCGGCCAAAACAAGCAAGCCCAAGCCACAAGATCCTTTTTTCCTGCAGCAATTAAGGCAGGAAAGCAATTGCTCCCCTCACTTAATAGAGGCTTGCCATACAAACCACAGGGGTTATACTGTATTTTTCAATAAAAAACAGGCAGCCCAAAGATCGGGGGTCTGCTGCCCGGCAAGGATGGCAAAAAATGATTAAACTTTTGGCCATGGATTTGGACGGTACACTTCTGAATTCACAGTCCAGGGTGAGCCAAAAAAACAGCATAGCGGTACAAAAATGCCAGGATAAAGGCATCAAGGTAGCGGTGGTTACCGGCCAGGCCCTGCATTTTGCCAGCAGCATCATCCATTCCCTGGGCCTGGACAGCGCCCATGTGGTATCCAACGGGGCGCTGGCGGTGGATCCCGGACTCAAAAAGCTTTACTGCCGGACTCTGGAGGCCTCTGCTTACCAGTCTGTGGCGGCCTTTTGCAAAAAAGAAGGGGTCCAGCTTTTGGTTAGCACCGCAGACGGAAGGCTGGTCTATGACCGGGATGTCTGCAGGCCGCCCAATAAGCACCGGATGGTCAAAGTACCGGATCTTCGCGCAGACCATATTGCCCGCCAGGCCCTTTTGTGTACCATCATGACCCATAAAAGCCAAAAATTGGACCTGCAGGCCGGGGATATCAGCCCAAACGTCAAGGTTCGGGACGCCGGGCTCAATTATATTAATATCTTTGACCGCAAGGCAGGAAAAACCTTTGGGCTCAAAAAAATTATGGC
>PWYO01000161.1 GCA_003567835.1 Actinomycetota bacterium
AAGAGCTGCGGCATAAGGAAAGTGACAGAATTGAAGCCATATACACCCAGTTTTCCAAATTGGGCGTACGCATTGGCCAAAGGCAAGACGGCCTGGTCATTGAAGGCTGCCCGGACCTGGCCGCCAACGCTGTGCCTGTAGACAGTTTTGGGGATCACCGGATGGCCATGTCCTGCGCCATCTTGGCCCTTTTGGGTAATGGAAAAACCGTTATACGGGATGCAGACTGTATTGATACATCTTTTCCCCAATTTTTCAAGCTTTTAAAAAAACATGTCAGATGAGGGTAACAAATGGACAATTATACCATAACCATCGACGGTCCCGCAGGAAGCGGTAAAAGCACCATCGCCAAAATTTTGGCCAAAGAGCTGGGGCTCACCTACATTGATACCGGGGCCATGTACAGGGCGGTGACCCTGCTTGCCCTGGAAAACGGTATTGATGTTGATGATGAACAGGCCATACTTGATTTGGCCAAAAAGGTGAAAATAGACATTGACAACCATGCAACCGATGCTGACAAATATACGTCAGTAACCATTGACGGCAGGGATGTCACCGGACCCATCAGAAGCAGGGAAGTGGGGGCTGCGGTGTCCATGGTCTCCAAGCTTTCGGGGGTAAGAAAATACATGGTAAGCCTTCAAAGGGAAATGGCCCAGGGCGCAAAAGCGGTGCTGGAGGGCAGAGATACGGGAAGTGTTGTGTTTCCGGATGCCCTTCTCAAAATATTTTTAACCGCAAGTCTTGAAGAAAGAATAAACCGAAGAAAGCAGCAGCTTTTGCAGAACGGGCAAAAGGCAGACAGAGCGCTGATAAAGGAAGAAATTATCCATAGGGACAAAATTGACAGCGGAAGGCAAGACAGCCCGCTGGTGGTGCCCCAGGGAGGGGTTATTGTGGATACCACCGGCTTGTCCATCAAAGAAGTGGTAGAAAAAATAAAAAGACTGTATGGTGAAAAGGTTCATGGTTAAAACCACACATGGCAAAATATATCAAATATTTTATATCATTCTCAATTTTTTCATCCGGAATTTTTTGAAGGTTTTGTACAGGGTAAGGATTTATGATTTTGATAAGATCCCCCAGGAAGGCAAGCTGATTATCTGCTCAAACCATATGAGTTTTATTGATCCGGTGGTCATCGGGACCAATATCCCCCGCTATATTTATTTTATGGCCAAAAGAGAGCTTTTTGACATGCGGATTCTGGGTCCTTTGATTGCCTTCCTCAATGCTTTTCCGGTCAACAGAACCGCCTCAGACAGAAGCAGTATAAGAACTGCCTTAAATGTGCTTGCAGACGGGCAGATGCTGGCTCTGTTTCCCGAAGGAACCCGGTCGGTGAAAGGCGAAATTAGGGAAGGCAAAAAAGGCGTGGGGCTTCTGGCCATATTGTCCGGTGCACCCATTGTCCCCATCGCCATTAGCGGGGCAAATAAAATCATACAGAAACCGCATAAAAGGGTCTTCTTTCCGCAGATTAAAATCATAGCCGGGGACAAAATCGATGTGGAAAAAATTGTTAAAAAATACGGCAGGAAAAAAGCTGTGGCCATCATTGTGGACAGGGTCATGGATTCCATCAAAGCATTATATGAAAAAATACGGTGAACCATGGAAGTAAAAATAGCCAAATATGCCGGATATTGTTTCGGGGTAAAAAGAGCCATCAGTCTGGCTGAAAAGAGTTTGTCCGATCAAACCAAAAAAGTCTACACTCTGGGCCATATTATCCACAACCCGGGGGTGGTAAACCGGCTGGACAAAAAGGGGATACAGGCTTTAAGCAGCGAAAAAGACATTCCCCAGCACAGCACGGTGGTCATTCGGTCTCATGGGGTTTGCCCGGCCACCATCAACAGAATCAAACAGAAAAAGATTCATATCGTAGATGCCACCTGCCCCTATGTGAAAAACGCCCAGAAAAAAGCCCGATTATTAGGTTCTGAAGGCTATTTTGTAATCCTCATAGGCCGCAAAGACCATCCGGAGGTTATAGGCATTAAAGGGCAGGTTGACCCCCAAAACATCATGGTTGCAGAAACAACAGCAGATCTGAAAGCGGCGGCAGATAAAAAAAGGGTGGGGATGCTCATACAAACCACCCAGACCTTGGAGAAACTAAAAGAAATGGTCGACCTGGTTCTGGAAACAGCCAGTGAGGTCAAAATTTTTAATACCATTTGCATCACCACCAAAGAAAGACAAAATGAAGCGGTCAAACTTGCCCGCAAGGTGGATGTCATGGTGGTGGTGGGCGGCAAGAACAGCGCCAATACCACCCATCTGGCTGATATTTCCAGGCAGGAAAACAAACAGACCCATCATGTCCAAAACTGCAAAGAAATCAAACCCCAGTGGTTTAAAAAAGCTTCTACGGTGGGGCTAAGCGGCGGCGCCTCCACACCTTACACGGATATTGTAGCAGTAAAACAACATATAGAGGCCATGCAGTGAGACCTATAAAAAGATGCAATAGCAAATGCATATTTTGCTTTATTGATCAGCTCCCTGAAAATCTCAGGCCCTCTTTGTATCTCAAAGATGATGACTTTATGCTATCCTTTATGTACGGAAATTTTATCACCCTAAACAACCTTCAACACCGGGAGCTGGAAAGAATCATTCAATACAAACTTGAACCTCTTTATATATCCGTGCACAGCCTTGATGCTGCTGTAAGGAAAACAATTTTTGGCACCGCCAGCCATGCCAGGGGCCTGGCCAATCTAAAAAAACTGGATGCCGGTACAATCAGCATGCATGTCCAGATTGTGCTCTGCCCAGGCATCAATGACCGCCGGAACCTGCTGGATACCCTTTACCGGCTGGTGCATGAATACCGCTGTGTGCAATCTGTAGGAATTGTGCCGGTGGGCATGACCGCCTACAATACAAATGCCCTGTTAAAACCGGTTGATGCCGCCTGTGCGGGCCAAACCATTGACGCTGTGGGCATGTTTAATCAAGAATACGGCACAGGCAGTAAGGTTTTTTTGTCTGACGAGTTCTATATCCTTGCCGGCCGCAGTTTTCCTCCCAGCCGGGATTACCATGGTTATCCCCAAATTGAAAACGGCATAGGAAAGAGCAGGGATTTTATGGATGCGTTTATCACTTTGGCCAAAAAAAAGATCTTGGCAAAAATGAAGGATACGATTATGATAACTTCTCAGTACGGAAAATATGTGTTCGAAAAACTTGAAGGCGCATTGCAGGGCTTTGGTGTAAAATTTCATGCCATGGCAGTCAAAAATCGTTTTCTGGGGGGCAATGTCCGGGTAACCGGCCTTTTGTGTGCCGCCGACATCCTAAAGGCAGTACAAGAAAAAGACCTTGGCAGTTATAGGAAAATACTGATACCCCATTGTATTTTTAACACCAAGGGCTTGACCATTGACGGGTACAGCAAGCAAAAAATGCATAAAATGCAGGATAAACTGGTATTTGTTAAAGAACAGGCAAAAGATTTAATAGGAGAACTTATTTGATGGACCAAAATATACCTACAGTGGCCGTTATAGGCAAGCCCAATGCAGGCAAATCCACTTTAATTAACCGGATCTGCGGCACCAGGGATGCCATCATACACCATCAGCCCATGATTACCAGGGATCGAAAATACTATTCAGCGGAATGGAACGGGGTCAGCTTTTACATCATGGACACAGGGGGTATTGACTTAAAATCCAAACAAAAGCTTTCCCTTCAGATATTCCTGCAGGCCCAAAAAGCCATTGAAGAGGCCAGCATCATTTTATTTGTGGTAGACATTGGCCAGCCTGTTTCGGCTCTGGATGAGGAGATTGCGGATATGTTAAGAAAAACCCACAAAAGCATTATTCTGGTGGGCAATAAATGGGATAATCCCCAAGGAGATTATTATACCGATGACTACCTTCGATTTGGTTTTGGCCATCCAATTACCGTGTCCGCCATGCACGGATTGGGCACCGGGGACCTTTTGGATGAAGTTGTGGATAAAATCAAGGAAATATACCTAGAAAGGCAGGCGGTTATCGATGAACAGGAGATTCCACGGATTTCCATTTTGGGAAAACCAAATGCCGGAAAATCAACGTTATTTAACAGCATCATCGGCCAGGAAAGGGCCATCGTGGATGAAGTTGAGGGAACCACCAGAGACAGCATTGACAGTATCGTGCTCATAGGAGAAAACCAGTATCAATTTATTGACACGGCAGGCATAAAGAAGCATAGATTCAAAGAGGAAGATCTGGAGTATTACAGCAAGCTTAGAAGCCTCAGGGCCATTGAGAACTCTGATATAAGCCTCATACTGGTTGATGCCCAGAAAGGGGTTACCAAGCAGGATGTAAAGATTGTGCAAACATGTATTGAAAAGGGGACCAGCCTGTGCATCATGATCAACAAAATAGACCTTGTGGGGTCAAAGGATTTGAAAAAATTGATTAGAGAGCTGGACAACAAACTGGATTTTGCTGCCTATATCCCTTTTTTGAAGGTAAGCGCTTTGGGCAAAAAAGGCATTGAGGATGTCATCAAAACCATTGATTTGCTTACTCTGGAAAGAAAAAAAAAGGTGACCCAAAACAAATTGATGCGTCTTTTTAAGGACCAAGAAAAGG
>PWYO01000315.1 GCA_003567835.1 Actinomycetota bacterium
TGCTCTATCACTTTAATATCGGCTGGCCCATACTGGATGAGACATCTGTTCTGCTGGAAAGTGCAGCAGAAGTTACTGCAGAGGATGCGCATTCCAAACAAGAAATCGACAAATATAATACTTTTTGTGCACCAACTGCGGGTTTTAAAAACCAGATTTTTCTGCATGACATCCAAGCCGATGAACAAGGTTTCTGCAATATTGCCCTGGTAAACGAAACATTCAATAATGGACAGGGACTCGGCGTATGGATCCGTTATAAAAAGAACACGCTTCCCTGCCTTACCCAGTGGAAGATGCTCAACAAAGGCGGTGACTATGTATGCGGAATCGAGCCGGGAAATCTCTTTTTAACCTCTTACGAACAAGCAAAACGATTGAAAAAATTAAAATATATTGAACCGCATGCACAGAAAGAGTACAAGATTGAAATCACAGTGTTAAGGTCCAATGATGATATTGCCAAACTCAAGACCAAAATTGGTGCTTAAAAACACCCAAAAAAATGCAAAGGTGGTTTTATGAAGAAATCATATCTCATGGCTGTGGATATGGGGGTCAGCTTTGTCAAAGTGGGTATCTATGATACCCGGGCCAAGTGCATGCATTCTGTGTCTGAGAAGGTGCCCAACACGCAGCCCAAAGCAGGGGTTTTTATGCAAAAAGCAGATGATTACCTGCAGATCGTGCTTAATTTGATAAAAAGATGTGTTCAGGGTTCCAGTATCTTGGGCAAGCATATAGAATGCATCGGTTTTTCTGCAGCGATGGGCGGAGCTATGGGCATAGACCGGGACTTCAATGTGGCTGCTGACTGGTCCATCGTATCTGACCAAAGGTTCAACCCTTATGTGTTTGAAATGCTGGACAAAGAAAAAAGGCTTCTGATTGGAAAATCAGGGACCAATTTCCCAGTATACGGCGCAAAGATCCTGTGGTGGAAGCATAAATTCCCCCAGCTGCATAAAAAAGTGTTCAAATACATATTCCTGTGCGCCTATATTGCTGGCAAGCTGGCAAATATTGATGCCCAAGATGCCTTTATTGACCGGTCGCATCTTCAGTGGACTGCATTGGCCGATATTTCTGCAGGCAGCTTCTCTGAAGAATTGTGCCAAAGCTTTAAAATAGACCAAAAACTGCTTCCCAGGGTGGTAGACTCTTACCAAATTATCGGCAAGCTTGATAAAAAAATGGCCGCTTTATGCGCACTAAAAGAAGGGATCCCCCTGATTGCCGGTGCAGGGGACAAGCCTGCAGGGACAGTGGGTGCAGGCCTGCTGTCCAAGGGACTGCTCATTGATGAATCGGCTTCTTTTGCAGCCCTAAGCCTCTGCACAGACAAGTTTGTCCCTGACCAGAAGTGTCATACATTGGAGACACTGATGTCTCCAATTAGAGGGCTTTATCTGCCTAGCATCTTTATAAACGGTTCAGGGATTACCCACCAGTGGTTCAAAGATACTTTTTGCAGAGAAGAAGAAAAGGCGGCCCAAAAAAGATCGATCCCTGTGTTTAAGATGCTTGACCAGCAAGCAGAAAAAATCAATCCTGGTTCAGATAAACTTTTGGCCATTGGCTTGTTGGCCGGAAGAGGTTATCCTTTTGATCCCAACATCAAGGGGATGTGGATAAACTATGACTGGAGCCACAATAAAGCCCATTTCTGGAGATCGCTTTTGGAGAGTTTTGCGTATGAATATGCTTCTGCGCTTAAAATCATGAAGGAAAACTATCCGGATATCAGGTTTGATGAAATCAGGGTAATCGGAGGTGCTGCACGCTCAGATCTGTGGAATCAGATAAAATGCGATGTTTCAGGCATACCCTATGTCAGGCTTAATCGGGATGACTTAACCTTGCTTGGCGACGCCATCCTGGCGGGCCATGCCGTAGGCATATATCCGGATTTAAAAAAGATAAGCAGTTCTTTTTTTGAAAAAGTAAAAAGATATGAGCCTGATGAGGCCAAACATGCCTATTACAAAAAATTTGTCAATGTTTATGAAGATCTCTTTGGGAAAATAAGGGGTATTTATACTGAACTTAAAAAGATACCTTTTTATGATAAGGACCGGTAAAAAAACGGCCCTCCCATTTGGGGATTTTTGTATAAAATGGATAATAAGGAGTTTGAATGGATTCAGTTGAAAGAGTCAACAAGGCCCTGAAAAGAGAAGAGGTGGACAGGATTCCCACCTTTGAATGGTCAATTGATCAAAAAGTGATTCAGGGGATGATGCCCGGTGCAAAAGAAGAAGAGTTTATCTATGAAATGGACATTGATGCCTTTGTACTGGAGATTGATTACCATAAACAAGAAATAGAGCCAGGGATATTCAAGGATGAATGGGGCAAGATTGAACGGTCTACAGGAGAAGCGCATACTGTGGCCACCGAAGGCTGCATAAAAAACAGGCAAGATTTTAAAGCATACAACCCCCCGGACCCTTATGCCCCCCATAGATATAAGACCATTGAGCATATGATTGAAAAACACAGTGCAAATAAAGCAATTATTGTGAGGCTCAATGATGTTTTTTCTATCCCTAGAAATCTCCTAGGCTATGAACAGCTGTTTATAAATATTGCCAGTGACCCTGACCTGGTCAAGGGTTTGATTGATATGTCTGTAGAGTATAATACCATTCTTGCCCGGGAAGTGGTAAAAAGAGGGGCCAAGATCGTTTTTACCGGGGATGACTATGCTTACGACAAGGGTCTTCTGATATCGCCAAAAAGTTTTGATGAGCTTTTTTACCCTGGTTTTAGGAAAGTAATCAAAAACTTCAAAGAAGCCGGTCTTTTGGTCATCAAGCATACAGATGGAGACATATGGAAAATCATCGACCAGCTGGTCGATGCACAGATAGACTGCATAGACCCCATAGACCCTGGAGGAGGTATGGAGATTACCGCTGTAAAAGAAAAATATGGAGACCGGGTGGCCATCAAAGGCAATGTAGACTGTGCCCACACCCTATCTTTTGGCAGTGTTGATGAGGTTGTGGCTGCTACAAAACAGTGCATTCAAGACGGCGGTCCGGGGTATGGCTATATACTTTCCTCCTCTAATACCATACATAGTTCGGTCAAACCCGAAAACTACCAGGCCATGCTTCAAACGCTTAAGCAATACGGCAGCTATCCGATTCAATTATGATGTGGGCATCATAGGGATTATTTAGATGGGGATAACCGCTGGCGGCAATCTTAGGATGGTTGCATGTACCAGAGCATGTTTTTTGGGAAAAAAGGAACAATATGATAAAAAGAAAGCAAACAATATGTTTTTCTTGAGAGCAAAGGGTTTGGCTCGGCCAAATCCCTTGCTCTCAAGAAGGGTTCTGCTGCAGATATCGTTTTTTTCACCAAGGGCTTGCGCACCCAGGCACTCCAACAGGCAGGGGCTTATCTAAAATTCCAATAGCTTGCAACCAATTTTTCTAAAATTATAAGGATCTATCAGTCTGCAAAATAGGGCCTAGCTTCCAGCCGTCTTTTTTTGTAAAAGAAGACTTTTCAAAATCTTTGACTTTTTCCCGCATAGGAAGGCCCTGCAAAATATACCCAAGCACAAGGCAGGGCAGCGGTTTGTCTCAGCAAGGAGAACCAACCTTTTCATTCACGGGCCCTTGTTTTATGATTGTCAGAAAAGGGTATATCCATGGGTTTAGACAATCTAGTATTGGAAGCGAAAAAAATAGTTACCGCCTATGCGCAGAAAGCCGTTCAAACAGGGCAGGGTCAAAGTCTGGACCAGTGGCTCCAACATTACCCCGAGCAAGGATGCAATGCATTCCCGATTGATTCCCGCCAATTTCAGATTGGTAATGTACGCATAGCCAATCCTTTGGTTTCCGCGCCGCTGGCAGGGATCAGCGACCACACCTTTCGCATCTTTGCCAAATTCTTTGGCTGCGGCCTGACTTTTAGCGAGATGGTTACCAGTTGCGGTCTTTATTACGGCCACAGCAAAAGCATGGCCTTGGCCCAAGCCACCAAGTTGGAACGGCCCTGTGCAGTGCAGATATTTGGTGCAAAGCCAGAAATCATGGCCCAGGCTGCGGCCAAAATAGAGGGGATTGCGGACATTATTGACATCAATATGGGCTGCCCAGTCCCCAAAATATTAAAAAACGAAAGCGGGGGCTGGCTGCACCGGGATCTCAAAAATGCAGAGGCCATGGTCAAGGCGGTAGTAGAAAAAGTCAGGGTTCCCGTTACCGTAAAGATGCGGCTGGGCTGGGATTTTAAGAGCCTCAATGTGGTGGATATGGCCCTGGCTGCTGAAGCACAGGGAGCGAAAGCTTTAACCATTCACGGCAGGACGGTCAGGCAAGGTTTTTCAGGCAGTGCGGACTATACGTATATAAAAAAAACAAAAGAGAAGGTAGGCATCCCTGTAATGGCCAGCGGGGATATTGGTTCTCCAATTAAAGCCCGAGACGTGTTAGAATATACTGGCTGTGATGCGGTAATGATTGGCAGAAGTGCAAAAGGCAGTATGTGGGTGCTTATGAACATACTGCTGATTTTTTTGGGGCAGGAAACCCATTATATGCCGGATCTGGAATGGAAGATTGCGTTTTCTTCCTGTTATCTGAA
>PWYO01000323.1 GCA_003567835.1 Actinomycetota bacterium
GCTGCTGCCCGTCCTTTTACAACCCACCACAATGCACTCGATTTGGATCTATATTTAAGAATAGCCCCTGAACTTTACCTGAAGAGGTTGATAGTGGGCGGATTTGAGAAGGTTTATGAAATCAACAGGAATTTTAGAAATGAAGGCATCTCCTATAAACATAATCCCGAGTTTACCATGCTGGAATTTTACCAGGCTTTCTCCAACTACCATAAACTGATGGACTTAACCCAGGAACTGATACAATATGCGGCAAAAAATGCCTTAAAAACCCTAAAAATAGCCTACAAAAACCATCATATAAACCTTTCAGGGCAGTGGAGCCGTATGACCATGATTGATTCCATCAAAAAGGTAGCCGGACTGGAGGTTGGTTTTCAAATGGAACGGAAAGCGCTTGAACATACAGCCAAAAGCCTGGACATCGAGGTCGGCAAAGATTTTGGAAAAGGCAAAATCATTAACCAGATTTTTGAAGCAGCCGTTGAACCCCAACTCATAGAACCCACTTTTATCACTGATTTTCCCCTAGAAATCTCACCACTGGCCAAACGCCATCCGGAAGACCCCAACATCGTAGAAAGGTTTGAGCTGTTTATAGGCGGCGAAGAGATAGCCAATGCATTTAGCGAGTTAACCGATCCGGCAGAACAGCTGGAAAGGTTTCGAAAGCAGGCCCAAAGCAGCGATGAAGAAGAAAGGCTCACTGGACAAATTGACAAGGACTTCATCAAGGCATTGGAATACGGTATGCCTCCCACAGGGGGCGAAGGCATTGGCATAGACCGGCTGATTATGGTGCTTACCGGATCAGAATCAATCAAAGATGTTCTGCTTTTTCCTCTCATGAAGCCAGAGAGCTAGTATCTGCCAAGTTAATATTTAAAATAAAAGGTGATATAATTTGTTTGGTGATTCCAATATGACATGTGATTTTTGCGGGCAAAAAAAGGCCAATGTGCATTTGATAAAAATTGTTGAAGATGAGGTTGAAAGAATCAAATTGTGTGCCCAATGCGCCAAAGATGTGTCTATGGGCTCGGATAATGAAATACTGGAGGGAATAGCAGAACTGATGGTCAAGATGTTTGAGGGCAAGAGAAGAAGGCCCCAAAAACAATTGACCACCCAAAAAGATGGAGAGGACCGTAAAACTTGCCTAAACTGCGGCATAAGTTTAAAAGATGTTAAAAAAAAGGGTAAGGTGGGCTGTCCGCAATGTTATAGTGAATTTGCCGAAATCATGATGCCCCTGCTAAAGACCATACACGGAAGCACGGAATACAGGGGCAAGGTGCCGCTCAACAGCAGTTTTAAGTTCAAAGTGGAAAAGAAAATTCGGGATCTAAAATGGCAATTGGAGGAAGCGGTGGTCATAGAGAATTTTGAACAGGCGGCAAAGTTGCGGGATCGCATCAAGAAATTGGAAAAAAAACTATACACCAAGAGCAGAAAATGAATGGTTTAAAAACATATTTTAAACAAAAAAAAGACCTGTCTGGGCATAATCCGGTTATATATACCAGAACCAGCATCTCCAGGAATATTTCTGGGTTCAAATTTGATATTTCCAATAAAGTAGAGGAACGGAGAAAAATATTATCCTTAGTCAGAAATGCTGCAGCACCGCTTGATGATTTAAAAGATTTCGATTTTTACCATTTGGGAAAATTGGGAAAATTAAAACGAAATCTTTTGGCTGAAGAAAATATTATCAGCAAACCCATGGTTAAGAAATCCGGCGGCAGAGGGGTTATGATCAAACTGGACCAGGGGAAAAACCGCATCATTACCTCCATTATGGTCAATGAAGAAGACCACCTTAAAATCCAGGGAGTGGTCGGAGGTCCGGGAATCAAAGAAACTTTTCGGCGGGTGGACTCAATAGAAAAAATCCTGGAAGGGAATCTCAATTTTGCTTTTGATGGAAACCTGGGTTATTTGACTTCCAGCCCTACACTGGTTGGTTCCGGATTGGAGATCTCTATATTGACCCATCTCCCTGCACTGGTGATGAGTTTTCATATAAATGACCTTATAAAAAAATTAAATAAATTAAACTGCACCCTCCAAGGGTACCATATACAGGATTCAGAAATATTGGGCAATATGTTTCTTGTGTCCAAGGAAAGCTCGCTGGAAAGAAATGATGCGGATACGGTTGAAGAAATGGAAGCAATTTGTTTAAATATCATTGACCAGGAAAAAACGCAGGCTGAAGATTTAAAAAGGGAAAAGCCGATTAATGTGGTTGATAATATTTTTCGATCCTATGGCGTTGTCAAGCATGCCAGGCTGCTCTCTTTTGAAGAAGCCATCGAGTTGTTGTCTATGCTGAAACTGGGCCTGGAGATGGGTCTATTGGATGATTTAAAGGCGTTTGATTTTTACTATTTAATCAATATAATAGGGGATTCATATCTGAAAAGTTATATAACGGAACAGGATGCAAGTATTGATCAAGTAGACCAGATCCGGGCAGATTTATTGCGAGAACAAATTTTTATAAGGGAATGATGAAAATGTTTGAAAGATTTACTGAAAGGGCTAGAAAAGTTGTAGTAAGAGCCCAGGATGAAGCGAGATTTTTAAAGCAAAATTATATTGGGACCGAACACCTGTTGTTGGGGCTTATTGATGAAAAAGAAGGAATTGCCTGCAAAGTATTAGAAAGTCTCAGTATTACACCATCCCAAATCAGGGATGCCGTAAACCAATCGGTTAAAGAAGGTACTTCAGAGTCCTATGAGCACATACCTTTTACCCCCAGAGCCAAAAAGGTGCTGGAGCTTTCTTTGAGAGAAGCACTGCAGATGGGGCACAATTATATTGGCACCGAACATATCCTTCTGGGCCTGTTGCGGGAAGGGGAAGGTGTTGCCGCCCGCGTATTAAACAGTATGGGTGTGAATATGGATACCGTGAAAGCCAAGGTGAAGGAAATATTAAACAAGTATCCTTTTTATTCGCAGTCCAAAGGGGGCCAGTCTTCCAGCAAGTCCCAGAAAAAGGTATTAAAAATTTTGAATCAGTACGGCAAGGATCTTACCCTGCAGGCCCAGGAGGGCAAACTGGATCCGGTCATCGGGAGAAAGAAGGAAATAGAGCGTTTGATGCAGATTCTGTCCAGAAGAACCAAAAACAATCCCATACTCATTGGGGAGTCTGGTGTGGGCAAGACCGCCATCGTAGAAGGCCTGGCCCAGCAAATTATTTCCCAGTCAGTGCCTTCAAACCTTCAGAGTAAAAAAATTTTTACGCTGGATCTGGGGTCTTTGGTGGCTGGATCCCGTTACCGTGGGGACTTTGAAGAGAGGCTTAAAAAAGTGCTTGCTGAGATACGGGAAGACGGTGACGTCATTCTTTTTATTGATGAAGTCCATACTCTGGTAGGGGCGGGCGCTGCCGAAGGGGCCATTGATGCGGCAAGCATATTAAAACCCATGCTGGCCCGGGGTGAAATTCAGACCATAGGCGCTACCACCAGCAGTGAATACAGAAAATATGTTGAAAAAGACAAAGCATTGGAAAGAAGATTCCAACCCATTTATGTGGATGAACCTTCTGTTTTTGAGAGCATTGAAATTTTGAAGGGCTTAAAGAAACGATATGAGACCTTTCATAACATTACCATAACCGATGATGCGCTGTCTTCGGCGGCAAAGTTATCCCACCGGTATATATCGGATCGGTTTTTACCGGATAAAGCCATCGATTTGATTGATGAAGCAGCCTCCAGGGTCAGGATCAGGACATTGGTAACCCCTCCGGACCTCAAGGAGATCAATGGCAATATCAAGAAGATTATTACTGAAAAAGAAGATGCCATAAACTCCCAGGATTTTGAACGGGCGGCCCAGCTCAGGGATAAAGAAAAACAAATGACTATGGAAAAAAGGGATGCTGAAGAGCGAAACAAGAGACTCAGTGATACCCATAAAGAATCTGTGGATGAAAATGAAGTTGCAGAAGTGCTTTCCAGCTGGACCGGGGTTCCGGTCTATAAGCTGACTGCTTCTGAATCTGCCAAGCTGCTTAATATGGAAAAAGAACTCCATAAACGGGTCGTGGGCCAGGATGAGGCCATCAACACCGTTTCTAAGGCGATCAGGCGGACCAGATCAGGCCTAAAAGACCCCAAAAGACCCATTGGTTCTTTTATGTTTTTAGGGCCTTCAGGCGTAGGAAAAACCGAGCTGGCCAAAACCATTGCAGAATTTCTTTTTGATAAAGAAGAAGCATTAATACAGATTGATATGTCCGAATATATGGAAAAACACTCGGTCTCAAAACTGGTAGGCTCCCCGCCCGGTTATGTGGGTTATGATGAAGGAGGCCAGCTGACCGAAGCCATCAGGAGAAAACCGTATAGCGTTATACTCCTAGATGAGATTGAAAAGGCGCATCATGATGTATTTAATATATTGCTTCAAATATTTGAAGACGGGCACCTTACTGATGCCCAGGGCAGGCGGGTTGATTTTAAAAATACGGTCATTATTATGACCTCTAATCTAGGGGCAAGGGAAATACAGAAAAACACGCCTTTGGGCTTCAAAACTGCGGATAACCGCCAGCTATCCTACAATGAGATCAAAAGCAA
>PWYO01000286.1 GCA_003567835.1 Actinomycetota bacterium
TATGAAAAACCCTGCTTACCGGGAAGAAATTGATTATATTATAAAAGATTTGGAAAAGGTCGGTAAACAATTGGCGTTTAACAGTTTTGAATCTATGGTGGCCTCAAAAATCCTTAGGGAAGGCCGCTTCCTCTGGGGCAGCAAACGGTTATATGAAACAATAAAGGGCATGCTCTCCCGAAACGGCATTCCGGAAAAACTCAAAAAATTGGAAAAAATGGCGGTTCTGGAAAGAAAAAAAGCGCAAGACTTCCTGCTCCATAGACCAAGTAAAGCCAGCAATGCCCAATACAGCAGGCTTTTTTTTACCAAGGAAGAATCAGGAGAGATTTTTTAATTTGATTGCTTGGCCAGGTCAAGCGACCATGTAAGCTGGGAAGCGGCCTCTTGGTCCAGAATGACGGTTACCCTGCCGGGATGCAGCTGCAGCGCTGAGGCGGGCACACGGGCTGTGATGCAGCCCTCTACGGCTTCTTTTACAATGGCCGCTTTGCTTTTTCCGGATACCAGCATCAGGGCTTTTTGGGTTTCCAGTATGGTGCCAATCCCCATGGTAATAGCAGATTGAGGCATATGCTCTTTTCCAATGCCCGCATTTTTATAAAATTTTTCATAGTTATCGTCAATGGTCTTTTGGGCCAAGCTTATTCGCCTGGTTCTGGAAGCAAGTGAGGACCCTGGTTCATTAAAGGCCAGGTGGCCATTGCCTCCCAGGCCCAGCAGCTGTAGGTCTATGCCTCCGGCATCTTTGATTGCCTGCTCATAGCCTATACTGTGTTGCTCAGCATCTTCTGCCAGGCCGCGAGGAATGTGTATATGTTCGGGGGCAAGATTGATGTGCTTAAACAGCTCTTCATGCATGAAACGGGCATAGGTCTGATCCTGCTGATAAGGTTTGGACAAATCCATTGCAATGCCGCAGTATTCATCGAGATTGAATGTTTGTACCTGGGAAAAGTCCAGCATGCCTTTTTCATATTCTTTGATTAACTGCCGGTAAGTGCCCAGAGGCGTGCTTCCAGTGGCCAGCCCCAGCACACAGCCCGGGTTTCTTTTCACTTCTCCGGCAATTATTTTTGCAGCCTTCCTGCTCATATATGCATAATTTTTCTCTATGATGAGCTCCATTGCTCTCCTTTCATGCATCTTTGCATTTTTTTAATCAAATAGGGGAAACAGTTAATTTTTTCATTCTCATATATTAAAATGAAAATATCAAGTTTGTAATCGGTATATGCGGACAACATGGATAAAAATAAAAAAATAGTGGGCATAGGGGGCGGAACCGGACTCTCTACTCTGTTGGAAGGCTTAAAACATTGGACTAAGAATATTACGGCCATTGTTACGGTTACCGATGACGGCGGAAGTTCGGGGAGGCTTAGAAAAGATTTTAACATGCTTCCTCCCGGGGATATAAGGAACTGTATTGTTGCTCTTGCAGAGTCCAGTTCCCTGCTTTCTGAGCTTTTTCAGTATAGGTTTAAAGGCAGCTCCAGTCTTTCCGGCCACCCCTTCGGGAATTTATTTATTGCCGCCATGAATGAAATTACGGGCAGTTTTGCCAAGGGAATACTGGAAGCCAGCCATATTTTAAACATTAAAGGCCAAGTCCTTCCGGCCACTTTGGAAAATGTGGTCCTGGGCGCTGTGTTTGCCGATGGGACTGTGGTCCAGGGCCAGACCAAGATTATAAGCTATCCCAGTCCTATTAGAAAGATTTTTCTTTTGCCCGAACAACCCAAAGCGTATACCGGTGTAATCCATGCCTGCGCTGAGGCAGAGATTATTATCCTGGGTCCGGGCAGCCTGTTCTCCAGTGTGCTGCCCAATCTTTTGGTGGACGGGGTGGCGCAAGCCATAAGGGCTTCCAGGGCCAAAAAAGTGTATGTATCCAATATCATGACCCAGCCGGGAGAAACCGATGGTTTTTCCGCTTCCCAACACCTGGCAGAAGTGGAGAAATATCTGGGCTGTCGTATGGATTATGTACTGCTTCATGCTTCCACCATCCCGCAGCACCTGCTGCAAAAGCATGCCAGAAGCCATTCTTATGAGGTCAAGCAGGATCGAGCGTATATGAATCGCCGCACCAAAATCATTCGTGAAGAGGTAGTGAGCGGTCATAAGTTCATCAGGCATGATCCCCTAAAGACAGCAAAAGCGATATTTAAAAATGTGTCAAAGCCATAGGCCATAGCTCCTTCTCAAGGCCTGATTGCCCAAGGGCCAAAGCAAAGTAGAGGATGTAGCTTGGTGGGCAAGTCCAGTTTGTTTTACCTGTTTTGACCGCAACTTTATCCCAGGGGTTGCCGCACTGAAAGAAAGAGAAGCCGCCCCCGCAGACTAAAAAGATTTTGGTGGCAAACCGGTTTTGTATGGCCAAGATACACTCGGGCCGCGGGTATGGACGGGGCACCTTGATTCCAAGAAGTTTGAGCCTGCACAAAATCGTTAGCGTGCTATTCTATTGCAGGAAATTGCGGGATGCAGCCATGGCAGCAGAAAGACTTTTTGGGTCAAAGGGAGGACCTCGGGCTGGAATTATAGTTTGCGATCCAGCATTTATGTCCGTTTGCCTACCGGGGCCAGGTATATCACAAATGCCTCTTTTCCATCTACACCGATAAGTTCATCCATCAGATTTTGATGATAGGCCGCAATGGCACAGGTCCCTGCATCAATGGCTTCACAGGCAATATATAGGTTTTGGCATACATGGCCTGCGTCCAGGGCAATGACTTTATGGGATGCGGCACCATAGCGCCATTCTGTACGGTAGGGGACAGCGGCCCATATGAAAGCCACCGGAGCGGTGCCAATAAAATACTGTCCCAGAGCGGCTATGCCGATCTTTTCAGCCAGCTCTTGGGGGGCCAGGCTTTGCTGGCATACAAGCTGATGTGAAAGAGGAAGGTAGAGGTATATGCCGCATGCTATCCCGGACACATTCCGTATACATAGATAGGTGTCAAAAGGATGCCGGTTTCCGGCAGAGGGCACATTCCTCCACACATTTTTTCCCCTTATTTTCCTGACACCTTGGGTGGCCCATAGAAGAAAGGAAAGTTCTTCCATGCTTAAAGCGGAATCGGAAAAACGCCTGCGGCTTTCCCTGTTGGCAATGGCTGTATGGACACCAGCATCCTTTCGTTTGGTCCATTCTGTCGGCTTCAGAAGGGGGATGGTTTTGCTCTGGGGCGGGATTTCTTTTTGTACAGGCGGCGGCTCTTTTCCCAGGCTCTGGTCTGTTTTAGAAAAATCGGTCTCCAGCCTTATGGTGTCTTTTAAGAAATCCCTTCTTTTTTGTAATTCATGGTCTACAGACATATTGGCCTTTTATGCTGATTCTTTTTTTATGATCCACAAGTCTTAGGGCGGCTTACCATAGCCGCGAGGAAGGTTTGTTGCCTTTCTTCCCAGTCTTTTGGATCTATGTCTATGATTGTACCATGGTTTTTTAAAAAAAGCCGTTGTCTGTTGCCGCATCATGGTGTTTGTCCCATGGGGGCTTGCTGTCAAAGGCATGGCAAATGTTGATAAATGTTCCAGAATTCGTAAAGAGCCTCACGGTTTCTTGGCAGCCATAGAGATTGCCAAGGCATGAATCCACCCCTGGAATCCTTCTGCATCGGAAATTATGTGAATTTTACAATAATATGAATAACATGGGTAGTTTGTACAGTATATTCAATAGATATTTGGTTGGGAAACGTGGAAGCAAATAATCATCTTCAGGTTGGAAAATGGTTGTTCTGTTTCCGGGTGCTATAAGGGATTTTGTTCTTTGTTCCTATATTTAACAAACCCTGTATTTTTGGTAAGATAACCATGATGATGGTGTATGGCCTGTATACAGCCGCAACAGCAATTGTCTGTTAAACATATGGATGGCTTTTTATCAATTAAATGGGAAGGAAAAAGATGAGAAACATCAGCAAAGTAGCTCCGGACTGGTGGGATTACACCACGCTGGATGAAGAAATCTTAGAGGATGCGGCACGTCTGACCGTAGAAGATGTGGCCCGCCTTTCACGCCCTGGTTTTACGGTCAAGTTCTATGACACCCTTGAGTCTTTCTACACAGCAGAGGCTCTGGAGTATGTCAGCTGCTGGCAACAATCCAGCGCGGATAATCCCAAGGGTATCTGTGGTCCTATAGGTCCCACCGAACAGCTTCCCCTGGTAGCCCAAATTGTCAATGACCTGGAAGTGGATATACGGGAGGGTCACTTTTGGGGCATGGATGAATGGTATATAGATGGCAAAACACTGCCCAGCAGCCATCCTTTGAGTTTTGCCAAAGCAGATATGGACCTCTGTTTTAACCGGATCAAAAAAGAACTGAGAATGCCTGACCAGCATATCTATTTCCCTGGTTCGGACAATATGGAGGAATTCTCACAATCTTTTGATACCATCCAATGCATGACCATGCAGGGTGGCCAGGGAGAGGTGAAGCACTGGGCATTTAATGACCCTGTGAAAAGGGAAGGTGCCTACCAAGATGAGCCGCCCAGTCCACAGCAGTACAGAAAGCTTGGTACCAGAATTGTAGAGCTGCACCCCATGACACTGA
>PWYO01000133.1 GCA_003567835.1 Actinomycetota bacterium
ACAATAATATCTGCTCGTGCCGGGTCCAAACCCCTGATTTTTTTCCTTTGTCCAAGATCCAGGCCTTTGAGCTTTCTGTAGATTGTTTCAATATTTTTTTTACCCAATCTGTGGTGGTGTATCCGATCCCGGTCATACTTTTCTAAACCCAAATCTATGGCTTCTATGGTGGTAATGGTCCCCGCCAGCCCCACAATGGTCAAACCGCTTCTTTCCATTTTATGAACCGATGATTTTAGGTAATCGGCAGCATATGCCTCTATCTTTTCTGTATCATCTCCAAATTTTTCAGTAAGCGTTACGCAGCCTAATGCTGTACTTACCGTCTGCTCGGGTTTTTTGGGCGAACCTATTATTATTTCTGTGCTCCCGCCTCCAATATCCAGGACCATGACCTTTTCCAGATCTCCCAGTCCCTTTATTTTGCCCAGCTGGAGGCCTTTGGCTGCTCCGGCAAAGCTGAGGTCTGCCTCTTGCTTTCCACTGATGATTTCAATGTCTACCCCGGCCTTTTGACGTGCCAATGCAGTAAACCATTCCCCGTTTTTTGCAACCCTCAAAGCATTGGTTCCCACTGCCCTGTATCGTTTTACCCGGTATTGGTCCAGGGCCTGTTTATATTTTTTGAGCACGTTTAAGGTTCTCTGGGCAGCAGCAGTAGATATGGTTTTATTATGGTCCAAGTCTTGTCCGATTCTGGTGATATGCATGGTTCTGGAAAGCGTTTCATACTTGCCTTGGCCGTAACTGGAAACCAGGAGGCGAACAGAATTGGTGCCAATGTCCATAGCAGCTAGGTTCATAAACGATTATTCTTGTATTTCCTGGTGATAAAATATCTTGATATTCTCCCATAGATTAGATGACTGATAAGAGTGTTTCTGTTCCTGGGAGTCCTGGGGCGTTTGCTGGATTAAAAGAAAATAATTTTTCTCATCTCCCAAGGTCATGTTAAACTGACTTCTTGCTTCTCTTTGTATGCCTTCATCAGTATACAGGCTTTTTTCATCAGCAAGGAGCTTGATATTTTCATTTCTAACCCAAGCCAATCTTTCTTCCAGCTCAACAACTTTTTCTCTTTTTTCCATAAGAGTGGTAATCTGGTTAATCGACAAAAAGACAGTAGCGGATATAAAAAGCAGGACCATGACAGCCAATATATTAATCTTTGCTTTTCTGGAAAGGGTGCTGATAAATTTAATTTTATTGCTCATGGCAAAGTAGGGATGCTATAAAACTATTATGATTCTTGCTATATTTATTTCTACATTTATTTTTATGTTTTATTCTATCATAATACCTATAATTGGGAACTGCAAGCTGTTTTTATTGTAAAATTGTTATTGTATTTGTTTTTTTTATTGATTAAAATGAATGTTTAATGTAACCCAATAAATAAAATGAAAGATTTACCCCTTTTTTCTTCTAAAACACAGAACCAAATAGCCAAGCAGGTACTTTTGGCTTTTGGCGGGGCCATTCTTTTTGGATCCCTTGTTTTGATGCTGCCCCAAATGACTACTGGCGGCCAGATCAGCTATATTGATGCTTTATTTACCTCAGCTTCAGCCATATGCGTGACCGGGTTAATCGTCCAGGATACCCCGACCTATTTTACCAGCCTGGGACAGACGGTAATCCTTATAATGATCCAGATGGGCGGCCTGGGGATTATGACCGTGGGCTCCATATTCGGCCTCATCCTGGGAAGGAAGATTCACATAAAGGACAAGTTTTACCTTAGCAGCAGTTTTGGGCGGCAACAGTCATTCAGCCCATTTAAATTTTTCATGCTTATTGCCGCGGTCACCTTTGCTTTTCAGTTTGTAGGTTTCCTGCTTCTGGCATCTGTACTTTATTTCAATTATTCCTATCCGCTTGGCAGTGCGGTAACCTTTGGCGGATTTCACTCCATAAGCGCTTTTAACAATGCTGGTTTTTCCCTATACTCTTCCAGCCTGGAAGCCTTTGCGGGAGACCCCAATATAAACCTGATCATGATGGCCCTGATCATTTTTGGAGGTCTGGGCTTTCCTGTGCTCTCCGAGATCATTACTTACTATAAGACCAGGCAGTTTTCCATGCACGCCAAACTGGTACTCACCATTACCGGATTTTTAATTGTTTTGGGAACCCTGCTTTTTTTTGCAATTGAATTTAGAAACCCCGAATCCATTGCGGGCAGGGGGATGGGCACCAAACTTTTGGCCAGTTTCTTCCAATCTGTTACTTCGAGGACCGCGGGGTTTAACACCATCAATATCGGGCAGCTAAACCCTGCCACCCTATTCTTTATCACCGTGCTCATGTTTATCGGTGCTTCTCCGGGCAGCACCGCTGGAGGCATTAAGACCACTACTTTTGCAGCGGTCACTGCCAGCGGGATCTCCACCCTGCGGGGCAGAGGTCACGTCACCCTGTTTAAAAGACGCATTCCGGAAGGGATCGTACACCGGGCGCTGACCATAACCCTCACTGCTATTGTGCTGGTGATCTTCTCCACCATCGGCATCCTGATATTTGAAGACTGTACCCTGGTGGAAGCATTATTTGAAGTCATCTCTGCATTTGGGACCGTAGGCCTTTCTACAGGCATCACTTTTGGCTTATCCACGCCCAGCAAGATAATATTGATACTGTGTATGTTTATTGGTAGAATTGGGATCAGCACATTATCGTTGGCCATAGCCATTCGGGGTACCCAGAACAAGATCCTGTATCCTGAAGAAAGCATAACCATAGGTTAGCATTATGAAAAAACAATTTCTGGTCATTGGGCTGGGCAGGTTCGGAGCCAGTGTAGCCAGGACCCTTACCCAAAACGGACACAGCGTAGTAGGCATTGATATTTCTGAAGAACGTATACAGCGTGTTTCTGATGAAATTGCCGATGTTATGAAGTGTGATGCCACCGATTCCGACATACTGGGATCTATCGGCATCCAGGATTTTGAGGCCTGCATCGTTTGTATCGGAGAAAAATATATTCAGAATTCCATACTGGTGACCCTGATGCTTAAAGAAAACGGGGCCAAAAAAATCATTGCCAAAGTGGGGACCAAAACCCAGGGAAAAGTCCTTTATAAGGTAGGGGCCGACCAGGTGGTCTATCCTGAAAAAGATATGGGGGAAAGAGTAGCCCGAAGCCTTACCAGCTCCAATATCATCGACTTTCTGGAAATAAGCTCAGAGATTAGCATCATTGAGATGAAAGCGCCCCCTCTTATGCTGGGAAAAGACTTAATCGAGCTGAATCTCAGGCATAAATACGGGGTGACCATCATCAGTGTGCAAAGCAACAGCCAAAATATTCTCTCTCCTCCGCCGGTAGACTATAAGTTTCAGAAAGGGGACATCATTACCCTTATTGGAAACAATAAAGCGCTGAAGAAACTGCGTTTTACGGAAGATTAGCCATCCATTTTCAGTCTATTTTTCTGACATTGATCATATTGGTGCTGCCCGGCTTATGAACCCCGGCAGTTAACACCACGATATCGCCCTTTTTTGCATACCCTCCGGTAGTGACAGCCTTTATGGCTTCTTCCGCAATTTCGTTTATATTTTCCACAAATTTGGTGTGAATGGGAATAATGCCCCAACTGGTCATCAGCTGCCTGATGACATATTCCCGGGGACTGACCCCTATGATATGGGTATTGGGTTTGTGTTTGGCCACCTGCCTGGCGGTATGCCCGGTTTTTGTAGAGGTGATAATGGTTTTGGCATGCAGCTTATGGGCCACTTGGCAGGAAGCAGAACTTATGGCCTGGGTAATGCTGGTCGGCTCCTTATCCGAAGCATGTCTGTCAAAGGGCCTGTAGCTGGATTCCTGTTCTGTTTTTTGAATGATATTGACCATGGTCTGCAAAGACTCCAAAGGAAACTTTCCAATGGCGGTTTCTCCTGAAAGCATGACTGCATCTGAGCCGTCAAGGATGGCATTGGCCACATCGCTGACCTCAGCACGGGTAGGCCGGTGGTTTCGAATCATGGAATCAAGCATCTGTGTGGCTGTGATTACCGGCTTGCCGACATGATTTGCATCTTTTATGATCTTCTTCTGGAGCAAAGGGACGTCTTCCTGATCAATTTCTATCCCCAGATCTCCCCGAGCAATCATAATACCGTCAGATTCTTCCAGGATACTCTCAAAATTATATATGGCTTCATGTTTTTCAATCTTGGCTATAACCATTTGATGGCTATCGCTTTTTTGGATCTTCTCCTTGATCTTGGCTACATCCTCCCGGTCTCTTACAAAAGACTGTGCAATGAAATCTACGCCGAGTTTGATGCCCAACTGGAGAAAATAATAATCTTTTTCGGTAACCGAATCCAGGCTTACCTTAATTTTTGGAAGATTGATGCCTTTGTTGGGTCCGATAACCCCGCCCCTTACCACTTTGCAATCAGCGGTAGATGCTTTGCGGTTTACCCCGGTTACCACCAGTTCAATTAATCCGTCATCTATGAAAATGGTGTTGCCTTTTCCGATGTCCTGGATAAACTTTTCATACCCCACCTTGATCATAATACCCCTATTGGGGTCATAAACCCGTTCTACATCTTTGGTGG
>PWYO01000297.1 GCA_003567835.1 Actinomycetota bacterium
ATCAAACGATATATTGGGAAAGACCTCCTGGACCCGGTTGTATAAAGTCTCTACATCAGGGTGATCGGTTGAACGGATCAGCTCCTTGTATATAACCGTTCTCTGGTGCGTGATTTTGAAATTCTCTTCCCTGCATTTTTGTTTAAATTGTTCCATTAATTGGTTGCTTTTTGTATCCATGGCGCTATTATATAATAATTAATCTTATTTTCCAAAGACTTTTTTTCAAGCTTTTGCCTGGTATATTTTTCCACCATCTTATAGTAACATGATAACAGTCTTGATAAATTCAATAGCAAAGGACTGTTATGAAAAAAAGTATGGGCATTCACGAACGACTATACCCCAATCCGGTCGTACTGGTTTCATCATCATTTGATCAAAAAGATAATATCATCACCCTTGCCTGGGCAGGGACCGTATGCAGCCAACCGCCGCTTATTGCCATTTCCATCAGGCCTTCCAGGTTCTCGCACCATTTGATTAAACATGCTGGGGAATTTGTTATCAATATTCCCAAAAAAGGGCAGAAAGATATTTGCGAATATTGCGGAACCAAGTCCGGCCAAAATATCGATAAATTCAAACAGCTTAAACTGAGCAAAGCAAAACCTTTTAAACTAAAAACGCCGCTTATAGAACAATGTCCCATACACATCGAATGTAAGCTAAAAGATATTACCCATCTGGGCACCCATGATCTTTTTATCGGTGAAGTAGTCGATGTCAGTGGTGACCCGCAATGGGTTTATTCAGATGGAGACCTGGATTATGATAAGCTGGACACCCTTACTTATTGTATGGGTAAATATTTTTCACTAAAGCCGCAATGATGATTGTTGTACCAACATCCCCTTTTTCCTTTAAAACGGAAAGTAGACCCTAAAATAGAATATGGTATAATGGGTAGAAATATTATATATATGTAATGATATTGTGTTATCAAAACTTCAAATATTAATCACCCTATTTATACTGGTTGCTATCTCTTTTCTTTTTGTCCAACCTGCTGACATGCATGCATCTTCCATGTCAGAACAACTGGAAAGCATACAAAAGGAAAGGGAGCAAGCTCGGGAACAGCTCAAAGAGATCCAGGAAAGTGAGTCAGAGCTTATCAATGAAGTCAATGCAGTGGAAGAAAGATACTTAATGTCCCTGTCTGAACTTGACCAATTAAAGCTTTCGTATGATGAAGTCAATGTAGAAATTTCTGAGAATCAAATGAAGCTGGAACAAAAAGATGAACAGTTAAGAGAAATCCAAGCAGACCTGGACCAAAAAGTGCTGCTGCTGAATAAAAGAGCGGCATCGATCTATAAGCATGGGAATAATAATTTGATTGAACTGCTCAGCGGAGCCGAAAGTTTTATTGATTTCTTTGCCAAAATTAAGCTGATGAATGCCATAGCACAGGAAGACATCAACATCATCCAGGAAATCAAAGAAGAAAGAACAAAAGTCCTTAATGTGAAAAAAAGCATGATGGACTTAAATGACCAGCAGGAAAAAAACATGTTGGAAATAGAAAAATTGATGGCCCAAACTGAAAACAAAACCGAAGAGATTGAATCCATATACAATGAGAAAAAAGGATTGCTGGCCAAGACCCAACAAGATAAACAAGCCCTGGAAGCCATGGACCGGCAGCTTTCTGCCAAAGAAAATGAAATCAAGGCAACACTGAGAAGCTTAACCCATGGCACATCCCCCACAGGAAAACTGCTTTGGCCCACCAATGGAAGATTGTCTTCAGGGTTTGGGCCCAGAAGGGGGCGTTTCCACTCCGGAATAGACATATACTGCCCCAGGGGCACCCCCATAATCGCTGCAGATGCAGGCCAGGTTATACAAACTGGATATCATGGAGGCTACGGCAATTTCATCTTGATTTATCATGGGGGAGGTTTTGCCACTTTTTATGCCCACCTTGACGGATTTGCAGTATCAGGAGGCCAGCATGTTAGCAGGGGCCAGACCATCGGTTATGTAGGGACCACCGGATGGACCACAGGACCGCACCTGCATTTTGAAGTGAGAATCAATGGTACCGCCAGAAATCCCATGGGTTATTTCTAATAGCCATGGGCCAAAAAAATGGCCTGCAGCCATACCCTGTATCATCCGAATTCGACGTCTTGTACCTGAATCTTTATATATGTAAAAGTACCCTGTTCGGTTTCCCATCCTGCTTGGATATGGGTAGGCAGCTGCAGACACCCAAATTGCTGATAACCCCCATAATAGCCCTTCCACACTTGCTGATGGCCGCACCCTGATTCTGCCCGGTAACGGTTGGGGCAAACCACTTTTCTCATTCGGCCCTGGGTATCCACATGGAAAATTACATTGGCCTGATTTTGCCCATCAACCATGACTGCTTGTACCCGCTTATCATCCATGGCCTTCCAGTTTACATAAGGGGAAAGCAGCATGGAGGTTGGAAACCAGACCATCTCCGCCAGATACCTGGTAAGCGCCGAAACATCCACTTGCCTGTTTTTAGACCGTATGACAGGGATCGCGGAAAAGAGCTTAACAGTCATGTCTGCTTTCTGGTCCACATACAAGTCCCTGGCAGTCATCCATACCAGCGGTATCATCCTGATATGGGCTATCCATAAAAATGCGGGCCGTTGTCCGTGAAAGTATTGCACTGCGCTCAGAGGGAGCCACTTTTTTCCCGGTGCCGTTCTTATGGCGCCAGACTGGATCACCTTCACCTCCTGTATGGGTTCCCACCCCGGTTTCAGGGCATAATTTAGATATCTCTGTACAGGCAAGGGGAGTGTCTGGGGGTCCACCGACTTTGAGCCGCCCTTTTTTGGATCAGGTTTTTTCTGAAGCACTCTTTTGGTCTCTATTTTGACCGCTCTGCTGAATTGAAATATCAAAAAAATAACCACCAGAACAATGATCTCAAGCGTGATCAAGATGCTTAACCAAATCACCATGTTTCTTACCCCACAAATGAAAACCTATTTTCTATATGCAGCCTATTATAACCGAATAGCATTGGCCTGAACAAGAAACCATATTGCCGCCTATGCCCCATGCCCTGCCCCTTTCTCTAAAAACGCCTGCCGGGCTTATTGCAGGATTTCCTGAAAAAAAATCTTTGGTTTGCCGGACCATAAAAGGCATAAAAAACCCGGAAGTCCAGTGGTCGGCTTTCAGCCATCTGATTGCTGGCCTGTCCAGGGCCTCCCAAAGTTTTTTGCTGTATACAGGGGGGATTGTAGTATCATATCTGGCATTAATCATCAAATCATGTTCCACATTTTGTCTGATATAATTGATGGGATCGACAACTTTCCACTTTTCTCTGAGACGGTCTAGACAAGTGGTCTGCTGCAGCATTCACTTGTAAAATCGGACCATAAGGTTTTTTGAATCCCAAAGCATATTAGCCGGATCTCCACCTCCCAGCAAGTAGACCACCGATTGAAATCTTCCATCAATTTCTGCGGCCAAGCAGGATATGATCACCCCCATACTGATACCCAGAATACCCCTATGGGTATGTTTTTCCTGCAGCCTGTCTACAGCCTTCCTGGTATCCAGTACGGCTTGCCGAAACCCGGTTAGTAAAACATCGGAAAAATCAATCCTGGCGTCACCTTTATGCTTCAACTTTCTCCTGGGTACCCTTGTTCCGGCATAAGGCATGGGTACCTGCAGACAGGAAAAACCTTTTTTTACCAGAAACCTGGAAACATCATTGGCCTAGAACTCTCTTTCCAAGCCATGCAGCACCACGATGACCGGACTGCTGACTTTTTGCTTATCATATTTGCAGCAGACATGATTGTTTTCCAAAAAAGGGGTCTGCACCGGGGAAGGATGGGTCAGCCTATATCGGCAATGATGTTTGTTCTGCCCAATTTTGCGCCATTGATAATCATGGGTTCCAGGATAGTCCTATAACCCTTTTTGCTCCATCTTGGCTCCCTCTGGGTTTTTGCCGGCAACCGTATGCATATAAACCGTTTTCTGTGATGCTAAAAAGACAGGCTATTACCATGATGCCTGTTTATGAAAACCAGCATTGCTCCTTGGGCAGGACGGCTTTTAGGGCAAAAAAACATGCGCTGAATCTCCCAGCCCATGGCCCGGGCTATATTCCACCATGGTTCCCAGGTCCCAAACAGCTGGCCATCAGCGGCCCTAATGCATCTCCACTTGCGTAGAGCCCATCCCTGGTCGGTAAAAGTGAAATTTTACATCAGGGTGGTCTGCAAGCAGGGACATGGGTACCGAAGAATCGGGAATTTTTTTAGAGATCATATAGGCAGTAAGCCGCATCCCAAAGGGATTGTCATGACATCCGGCATGCCATATGGATACTTGATCGCTTTTCCAGGTTTCAACAGGGCCCACTGTGATGGCTTCTGACGGGATCCCGGTGACAATACCGCCCCCGGAAGTCCTGGCATTCTGCATCAGTGTCATGGGGTGCAGCTCTACAATTCTGGTACCAAGCTTTCTGTACTGCTGTGGACTGGGCGGCTCATCTTGGTAGGCACCTTCCCTTTTCACAGG
>PWYO01000044.1 GCA_003567835.1 Actinomycetota bacterium
AACAAAAAGAGGCTGCATTCTTCCATTGGTTATATGCCTCCGGAAGAATTTGAGAATAATTTGATGAATGATATTAAAAATTCCTGTAAAATCTATGAAGAGCTAAGACGGTAAAGTGTCTAAAAACAGGGGGTCAGATCAGGGACTGCTACAAAAACATATGCAGACCTTTTCTTAACCGCTTAGATGGTTTATGTATGGAAGCTGATAGCCGGCTTAAGTCCACCTGAATCTCCTCGCCGGCTTTATGTTCTATGTGCATGGTGAGCCTGTTTGCTTTTTTAAAGTCTCTGTAGTGGCTGCAGAACTTCCGTATACATAAGTCCATGAGGATAGACCTCTTTGCATTCTTCCCATAAAAGCATCAAGGTGACCGATCTTTTTTTCATCTCATAGAACATATATTCCAAATCAAGTTTAAGGCATGCTGGATGGTTTGTGCATGGGAGGATAGAGAAGTTTTAAGAGCTCTTTTTCTTTTAGGTCCGTAGGCCAGGCAATTTTAGTTTTTTGTGCCCGTTGGAGAACTTCTGATACAGTGCTCTTTTCCGCAGCTGCAGGCACTGGCAGTCTCTCTTAGTGATAGTCCGGCATTACCCAGCCTCAGGATTTCCCTTATCTTTACCACATCGATTCTCCTCATTGTCAATTACCTCCCTTAGGGCTAAAATCATTGAAAGCTCTAAGGGTAGCAAATTTGTAATCAATCCGACAAGGTGTCCGGATGTTGCCGATATGCTGTCCGGATGTGGCCGAAATATGCATGCTTTATAGAAGGATAAACCAAATCTTTTAAAAGGTGTTGATTTTTAATAAATGATCTCTGGTTTTTAATGTCAAGGAAATTGTCAAGGATAGAATAAGACCTAATAAAAGCTGATGGATCTAAACAGGCTATAGCTTGCGGGTTTCCTCTAATCGATTGTAAAAAAACACATACAGGACAATAGCAAATAAAAGGCAATGATAGATATTTTTAAAGTGAAAAACCAGGGTTAAATCCATCCGCCTCCACCAAAAAAGAAGATAAATTTTGATACGATGAAAAGTCCTTGCTGCAAGGGCTTTTCTGGTTTTGTGGAGAATAAATCAGCGAAAACACTGACATATATGCATCTTTCTGCCCAAAGGTATGCCCTCCCGGGTGCAAAATCTATGGTGAGGGGTGCAAAATTTTTAGCGGAAATATAAAGTAGCATATACAGCGGAATCACGACAATTCGTAAGGAAGATATCCAAAAAGATCTAACACTACAACATAAATTTATTAAACAATTCCACCAATATATTATAGTATTATTGCAGGACTAGGCCAGCTGTTTAGTGATCGTCCTGTCTGCAGTTTCCAATAGAGCCAGCGGACAAGGCCAAGCTGGTCCATCTAAGAGGGATCAAAGATGTTTTCATGGATTTGGGCGCCTGGCTTTTACATGAAGCGCAGACGGCCATAGAATCATAAGCCTGTCATAGACAATAATGAATGTTCTTCTTTTTATTCTATTTCGATCTCAACTTTTCGGTTTAATCTGCCGGCTTCTTCACGGAAATTGCCTTCACTATCAAAATCTTCTACTTTAAGTTCTGTATCGCCTTTGCCGTCTACATCCAGTTCCCAGCCATCCGTTTCATTGTCAGCAGCCCATCCCCGAAACCATTCCATGACTGCTGTAGCCCTGCCAAGGGAAAGTGCCAGATTGGATGCGGCATCGCCTCTACTGTCGGTATGGCCTATGAAGGTGATCTTTGCCTCAGGTAGCGCTGCATACAGGTCAGCTGCAAATTCATCCAATACCTCATCTGAGCCTGCCTTTAGCTCTGCACTTCCGGTATCAAAAAGCACGTCACTTGGGAGGGGCGGAGGTTGTGTGATGTCTATTTGTGGTTTCTCAAACGGCTCAGCTCCGGGAAGGCGCCACATCTCAAGCGGGCCGTCATTACGTACGTTGACCAGATGTCCTCCATCGAGGGTAAAAGCCAGAGCCCTGGTACCACCTATGAAATCTTCTATGGTCTGGTCCAGCGTATAGAGAAGTGTTTCAGTATTTTTCATTTACGGATGTCTTTAGTTAATTTTTTTGACTTTAGCAAGTTTTTTCATCTGTCTCTGCTGATCATTATGATTTTGTGGATATTATGTGATGGTTTCATGACGGCAGTGTCTGAATTACAATGTTTACATAAATTCATTACAAAAGACAGTTAATGCTGATACACTCTTAATAATGAGTTCTATTTATTCCGACAATAATACTACATGCGTAAGCTTGTAGATGGAGGCGTCCCGGTGAAAGCGGGCAGGCAGAGCCTGGAGTTAGTAAATCCTATGGGCGTAAGCCCATAGAAATTTAGTGAAATTTAATTTTTTTGATAATATATTTAAAATCAGGCATGAGTAAAACATTTTAAACAATTAAAGAATTAGTTTTGAAAAATGAAATTAAGATTTCTGCTCATGGCTATGATGAGATGTCAGAAGACAATATTTTTATCAAAGACATAATTGAAGATGTTGGTAATGGAGTTGTTATCGAAAATTATGATAAATATCCAAAAGGTCGTTGTGTACTTGTTTTAGAAAAAGACAGAGATTTGCATCCAATACATGTGGTATGGGGTATTCCCAAAGGAAAATCTTCTCCTGCTGTAGTTGTAACAGCTTACAGGCCGGATGCAAAAATGTGGACAGATAATTTTACAAGGAGGCGGACATGATAAAGAGACAGCATACCAAGCTTGTGCACGAAGGAAACTATGTCGCAGAAGTTGATATAGAAATCCTTGATACGGGGGAAGGCTGGTCACCATATATTTCACTTGAAGACGCCCGAAAAATGGATGATGTTAGAGAATCTTTGAAAAAAGGTGATCTCAAGAGAGCTACCAGGCTTGCACGGGTTTTTCATCTAAACCAAATATAAAATGAGTTCTATCTTTAAATAAAGATTGAAATCTGTCTTTCTGTAGCGTGTCCTGAAAGAACCGAATGAAGGAGTTCGGTTCCTGCTGTGTAGATGATGGGGGAGGGCCCCCCGAAATCGGTATTGAAGGTACTAGTTTCAAACCTCCTACAGGTGCGGTCGTCAAAAGCGATGGTGTTCAAGCGTGTTAGGAAAAGGCTGAAAAATCAGTCAGGTAAGTGTTATGGAGCTTCAACGAAAGTAAATAGCTGAAGATGTGTCGTAACTAGGAACAATACTGTCAAAACTAAAGGCATGCGGAACCTTTAGGATAAGTCTGGAGGTAACCTGATTACTGACCAGGCGGCAGTCGGCATAGAAGTCTTAAGGAACATAGCACAGGCAAGAAATTGCCGGAAGAAAGGTAAGCTCTATAACCGGACTACCGGGATATGAACCTAAGGCGGGAGGGTGGCGGATGAGCCCGTATTAGTTATGAACCGGGGTAGCCTCCGGGGAGCAAAGGGGCCCTATTGTCGGTAAATCTTTTAACAAAAGACATTCTACTATCGTGAAAAATTGCCAAATGCGGGTCAGAGACCCCATTAGGATAGCTGTAGGCTGTATAGTAAGACCCCCTATGGCTGAGAAGCGGGTTGGTTTTGGGGTAATTGCTAAAAGCAAGCGAGATGCCTATGGAAGACAAGCCGAGTCTGTGGCGAATGCTCATTACTGGATCCAGAAAAAAAAGACGTTTTGATGGACAAAAACAATTCGATTAGCTGAAATGGATATATCAAATGTCGGTCAATTATTTTACGGTGCTCATGAGAGCTATTATCGGTCTAGTGCTGTTTTTTTAAGCTACCAAGATTGAACAATATAAAGACCAGTCCTAAATCCCCCGAGATTGATATCTCGGTGAACATTCCAGCGCAAAACAAAGAAGCAAATCTTCTGGGCATCCTCGGGGACCTGCAAAAAAAACATAGCCTATTCATGAAGTCATATGTGTTGACGATGATTCCGAGGATGCAACGGCAAAGGTCATCAAGGATGACAGCGTAACATACGTCCAACTCGACGGGGTGCCAAAGGGATGGAAAGGTAAACCATAGGCATGTCAAAGCGGGGCAAGGGCAGCTACTGGCGAAGTGCTTGTTTTTTTGGATGCTGATGTGAGACTTTCAAAATCTGCAATCGGGTCTTTGGCTCATAGATATAAAAAAACAGGTAACCCGATTTTTGTGCAGCCCTATCATGTCGTAAAGAAGCATCATGAGTTTTCTTGGTGCAGAAAAGACGTTTGGTTTGTACGGGCCAGTCTTTATGGTGCAAAAAGATCAGTTTGAACGATCCCGGGGTTTTGAAGCGGTCAAAGACAATGTTGCAAAAAACCTGAACTTGGGTAACTTGTATAATAAGCACGGCATGGATTTTTTTACTGATGGGCGGCCCTGAGATTTGCTTCCGCATGTACCCAAATAGTTATGGCCGTCTGCCTCTGCTATATTTAGTACAGACGGCCATGTCATACCAAGCCTATAATTCTTATAAAGTTTTTATTTGTTTTTATTCAACTTCAATTTCAACTCTGCGGTTTAGCCTGCCGGCTTCTTCACGGAAATTGCCTTCACC
>PWYO01000190.1 GCA_003567835.1 Actinomycetota bacterium
GCCCAGCTTAATTATTTGCTGCCAAGGCTTAGGGGAAGAGGGTTGGAGCTTTCCAGACTGGGAGGCGGTATAGGCACCCGAGGCCCGGGTGAGACAAAATTGGAAGTCGACCGGCGGACCATTCGAAAAAGAATCAGCCAGCTTGAGAAGAAAATCGATCAGATTAGTACCCAGAGGGAAACGCAGAGAAAAAGAAGAAAAGAGAATAAAATTGCCCAAGTCGCCTTGGTGGGGTATACCAATAGCGGAAAATCTACGCTTTTAAATACGCTAACCGATTCCCATGTGGAAGCAAAAAATATGCTTTTTTCTACATTGGATTCTACAGTAAGAAAATTAAAAACAGATCAGGGTCATGAACTTCTGCTGTCAGATACAGTTGGTTTTATTGAAAAACTGCCCCACCAGCTGATAGCCTCTTTTAAATCCACTTTAGAGGAAGTGAAAAAATCGGATGTATTGCTGATTGTGGTTGATTTTAGCAACCCCAATTATAATCGCCATATCAAAAGTGTGCATGCAGTTTTAAAGGAAATAGAAGTCAAGCGAAAACCGACCATGATTGTATTTAACAAGATTGATAAGGTGCCTGCGGATTTGATACAAAAAGCAAGATTTAAATATAGAGATGCAGTGTTTATCTCAGCTTTAGAGAAAAAGGGCCTAGATAGCCTTATAGAGAAGATAAAAGAAGGCGTGCAAAGCAATTACATGACCATCACGGTTAAGGTGCCTTATAGCGAAAATAAACTCATTTCCCAAATATATGATCATTGCCGGGTGTTAAGTAAAAAGTATATTGAAGATTCTGTTCTTCTTACTTTAGATGCAGATGCAGAGTTTTATTCTCTGTTGTCTGATTATATATATAAAGGTGCCCTGAGCCGGTATTAAAAATATTTCCTGATAACCCCGATAACTTTGCCTATGATGGAAACATCCATTACCGTAATCGGTTCCATGTTATCATTTTCAGGCATAAGCTTGATGTTTTTTGATGTTTTAAAAAAGCGTTTTACAGTGGCCTCATTTTCCATTAAAGCAACCACAATTTCTCCATTTATGGCTGTTTCCTGTTTTCTTACCACAATATAGTCTCTGTCCATGATGCCTGCATTAATCATGCTGTCGCCCCTTACTCTCAATAAAAAAACCTGATGACCACCTTTGATAAAATCAGAAGTAAGCGGAAAATAATCTTCGATATTTTCTTCGGCAAGAATAGGGTTGCCTGCAGATATATTTCCAACCAAAGGCACCATCACTGAATTGATATCTTTTTCAAGTTTATCAATAGATACAAATTTGCTGGATTTGGGTAATATTTCAATCGCCCTTGGTTTGGTAGGATCTCTGCGTATATAATTGGATTTTTCAAGTTTTTTCAGGTGTCCGTATACTGTAGCTGAAGAGTTTAGGTGAACGGCTTTGGCAATTTCCCGTACGGTAGGCGGGTACCCATCTGCTTTAATGCAGTTGGCTATGAATTGAAGGATGATAACTTGTTTTTCGCTGATATCCGTTTTTTTATCCATATGTCTTATATGCAATCGTTTTAAATAGTATAACAAAAAAGCGAACTTATGGCAAACATAAGTTCGCTTTTTCCCTTAATCCTCTTCAGCATCAATCCAGGTCATCATTTTTCTAAGTTTTTTTCCAACGATCTCAATGGGATGGTTCTCTTCCTTCTTTTTGATGGCATTATATACAGGCCTTCCTGCTTTGTTTTCCAAGATCCATTGTTTTGCGAATGCACCCTGCTGCACATCTTCCAGAATTTCTTTCATATTTTTTCGGGTTTCTTCGGTAATCACTTTTTTACCGATAATCATATCCCCATACTCGGCAGTATCACTAATTGAATCCCGCATCCTGGATATGCCGCCTTCATAGATGAGGTCTACAATCAGTTTTAACTCACTTAGTACTTCAAAATAGGCGATCTCGGGCTGATAGCCTGCTTCAACCAGGGTATCAAAGCCTGCCCTTATCAGTTCAGTGGTACCACCGCAAAGAACAGCCTGCTCACCAAATAAATCTGTTTCTGTTTCTTCTTTGAATGTAGTGGTGATCACACCTACTCTTCCTGCACCCAAAGATTTTGCATATGCAAGCGCAATTTCTTTGGCTTGGCCTGAATGGTCCTGGTGTACGGCTATGATGGCCGGAACGCCGCTGTTTTCTTTAAACATCCTTCTAACAATATGCCCCGGACCCTTGGGCGCGATCATGATTACATCTACATCTGGCGGAGGGACAATTTGATTAAAATGAATATTGAACCCGTGCGCAAAGCATAAGACATTCCCTTTTTCCAGATTGGGCGCTATCTCTTTGGAGAAAATAGAAGGCTGCAGTTCGTCAGGGAGCAGCACCATAATAATATCAGCCTTTTTTGCTGCTTGGGCTGCAGACAATACTTCAAACCCCTTATCTTTGGCTTTTTGCCAAGGCTTGCTTCCTTCCAATTCACCAATTATGACAGCCATGCCGCTGTCCCTTAAATTTTGAGCATGTGCATGTCCCTGGCTGCCATAACCGATAATAGCAAATTTCTTGCCTTCTAAGATGCTATTATCAATGGTCTTGTCATAAAAAATTTCTGCCATGTCTCCTCCTAGGATTAATACTTTTATCCTATTTTAGAATAATTGGCAAAAAACATAAACACAAATAAAAAAATTGATTGACACAAACATACGTTTGCCTTATTATAAATACAAACATACGTTCGTAAGGAGGCAGATATGAAAGTTTTAAAAAACATTGAGCAAATCATGTTGTTGATTTTTACTGTTTTTGTGTCTTTGATTATACTGACTGCACTTTTTTTTAATATACAAAAATTTCAAAAACCCGATATTGCAAAATATGCTCAGATTCGAATAGAGGAGCCTGCAGGGATTGAACAAATAGCCCAAAGCTATGCACAACCTGAACTAAAAGATCGGTTTATAGAAGAGACCACAAAAATCAATTCTTTAAGGGCCCAAGACTATGTTGCCAACTGTACCCTGATTATCCCTATCTTTGAATAAAAAACCCTGTTCATTACTGGAAAAATTTATTACAATGTCCACTTAATTATCTTAGATTATAGAAGTGGAATGAAGACAAACAGTTTAAGTGAACTTAAAGGTTATCTGATTGAAAGCCCCAATTATTTGTCCAACTTGCTCTTTGCCATTTATTTTTTGCTGGCAAGCCCCATACTTTTGGATATCAGCAGGGATACCGGTTTGGATCCTGGAAATTTAAGTCTTATTTTTACTTTATACACCATTGGCGGGATTACAGGCCAGCTTACTTCAGTCTTTTACAGCAGGAAGTTTAGACGGGTACACATTATCATTGCTTCCTTTATTATCCTCATCCCCATTACCATCATCCTTTTTTTTACCTATTCGCTGATCATGTTTTATGTGCTTTATTTTCTAGCCGGTTATCTTTTGGGAATCGTATGGATACAGGCCAATGCCAATGTATTTGAAAGTAAAGTAAAAAACAAAGACCGTATTATTACCATAGCATTAACCTTTTATCCCATTGGCGCTGTATTTGCCCCCATGGTTGCTTCAAGTATTGTAAACAGCAGCCTGCAGTGGCGCTATATTTATGTGGTGCTTGTTGGTGTAATCTTGCTGGTTATGGCCCTTTACCTGGTCATCACCAGGAAAATCAAATATGCTGAAGGAAGAGAAAAGCAGAAATTTGGTTTAAAGGAAATATTTCATCATAAAACAAAAAATTTACTTTTAATCTTGATATCCATTGCGGTTATTTTCTATGGTATTTCAGAAACTGTGATCTCCACTTGGTCCCCAACTTTTTTCAGGATGGTCAGGTCTTTTGAGGTAGGCCAGGCAGGGTTTGTAGGTTCATTGTTTTTTATTTCTATCATTATAGGCAGAATCATTGTAGGTTCTTTGGCAGGGAAGGTGCGCAATACCACCATTATGACCATTCTGGCTTCAATCGCAGTCATTTCTGCTTCTTTTTCCCTGGTGATTGATTCTAATACCTTGATTTTTGTAGGCATTTTCTTTACCGGATTGGGCTTTTCAGGGTTATTCCCCCTTCTTTTATCTGAAGGAAATAAAGTGTTTGATAAAGGCAAAGATCTCATTGCTACCATTCTTTTTGCATCCGGTAATCTGGGAATATCCATCGCTCCTTTTCTAACCCGAGCGGTGTCTCAGTATCATTTATTTTTATCCGTTTTTTTGACGGTCATCTTTATGGCTGTCCTTCTTGTACTGGTAATCTCTCAGGGAGTTGTAAAAAAAACTGGTTACAAAAATATATAAAGAAATTGGTTTAAAAGATCACTCTTGTCCGGTACAGCTGTGTGAAGTAGAATTTGTAACCTTATGGCTAAAAAAGGCAAATAAAAAAGGGCTGGCAAGACATTCGGTTATGGAGAAAATTTGCATACTGTAGGGGGCTACCCTGGTAATTCCAATCAAAACAACCCCATAAACACTAGAAGGGATGAAGTGAAAAGTTTTGCCCTGAAAGGA
>PWYO01000288.1 GCA_003567835.1 Actinomycetota bacterium
CGGAGGAGGAGGGATTCGAACCCTCGAGGCGGGCTTAATACCCACCTAACCGCTTAGCAGGCGGCCCGTTTCAGCCACTCACGCACTCCTCCAATGAATCCTGTATATGATAACAACTATTTTAAAAAAAATCACCCATGTTCTGGAAATCTATTGTAATACAACCGTTTCTGCCGGCAAAATTTTAAAAATCTATTCCTTGAGATGGTTTGCATTACAATATAGAATTAAATCCGTTAAACGGCATAAAAAAGAACCAAAACCATGCAAAATTTAAAAAAAATATTAAACGAAATTGACAGGAGAGGCTATAAGGCATACAAGCAGCTGCGCGGCGCCTATGACTTGGGCCGGTTTACCCTGTTTATCGATCATGTGCAGGGGGACCCTTTTGCTGCTCCCTCCAAACTGCGGGCCAGAGTGCCCCAGCCTGAAGCCGGTTTTGACCAGCAGCTGTTTTCTACAAGATCCCGAAAAATTGCTTTGCAGGATTATATAACCAGGGCTTTTGACCGCGCCATGAAAAAAGGGACTGGAGGCAAAAAAGGCAGCGGGAAATCAGGCATAATTGCCATTGACTGCGGCAGGCAGCAAATCTTGGAGCGAACTTCCTGCAAAATACAAAAAGAATTTGTAGAAATTTGTTTCTATGCGGGTCTTCCCGCCAGAGGCCGACGCATCTTAGGTCATCAGGCTTTGCGCATGCTGACTGAGGAGATTCCTGGCATTGTCCGCTCTTCGATGTTCTGTGCTGCGCACCCCCAAAAAGAAGTCCAGCAGTTTATTCAGGTCAATGAAGACCAGGACCATTTAAGGAAAGCATTGCAGAAAAAGGGGCTGGTTGCCTTTATAGCCAATCAATCCATACTTCCCAGAAGAAGCGGCGTTTCTGACCGGCCGCTTGCTTCAAGTGAAACAGTGCCTTTTCAGTCCCCGCCTGAATTGGAAATCTCTCTGCATGCGCCCCATGCGGGTACCATAAGGGGAATGGGCATCCCCCGGGGAATTACCCTGATTATAGGGGGTGGATTCCATGGTAAAACCACACTGCTTTCTGCCATTGAACAAGGGGCCTACAACCATATCCCCAATGATGGAAGAGAATATGTCATAACCGATCCAAATGCCGTAAAAATACGGGCAGAAGAAGGAAGGAATATACAAAAAACCGATATCTCTCCTTTTATCAACAATCTGCCCTTTGGCAAGAATACCATCAAATTCAGTACAGCCAATGCCAGCGGAAGCACTTCCCAAGCTGCCAACATCATAGAAGCGCTGGAATGTCAGGCTAACCTTCTGCTGCTGGATGAAGATACTTCCGCAACCAATTTTTTAATCCGGGATGAAATCATGCAAAAAATCGTATCCAAAGACAAGGAACCCATCACCCCTTTCATTGATCAGGTCAACAACTTGTACAATCAGTTGGGCACTTCCACCATCATGGTCATGGGGGGCGCCGGCGATTATTTTGAAGTAGCAGACCAGGTCATCCTTATGGATGCTTATCTTCCGGTGGTGGTAACCTCCAAAGCCAGACAGCTCATCAGCCAGAGGAAAGATGCAAGAAAAAAAGAAGCACCGCCATCCTTTGGCCGCATAACCGAACGTATTCCCCGCCCTGAAAGCATCAATCCCTATAAAGGCAGAAAGAAAAAAATTAAATCCAGGGGGCTGGATACCATAACCTTTGGTTTTGAGCATATTGACCTATCTGCAGTGGAACAAATTGTAGACAGCAGCCAGGTAAATGCCATATCCCAGATTATTGATTATGCACTGCAAAAAAAATATATAGACGGCCAAAACACCATAGGGCGTTTTTTGGACATGGTATTTGATGATATTCAAAAAAATGGGCTCAGTGTCATTTCTGCTTACAGCAACCAGCATCCGGGCAGCTATGCATTGCCCCGCAAATTTGAGGTTGCCGCCGCATTAAACCGGCTGCGGAGCCTAAAAATCATCCAAAAATGACTTACTGGGCAGATATGAGCTCTAACAGTTCTTTGGCCGCTTGCTTGGGCCCCTCCATTTCAAATCCATCGATACCCAGCCTGGTTCTAATCTGGCCTACTTTCACCCCACAGTTATAAAATGCCTGAAAATATTTTTGGGCTAGGCCCTCATGCATTTTCTTATACTGCGGGGGGCCGAAAATATTGGCAAAATAAGAATGGGTAAGCCCGGTGGTGGTTGTGGTTCCTTTGCTCATCACCATGCCCTCCCTAAAAATATGCAGGGCATCCTGATAATGGGCGCAAATCTCGATAATCGGATGATCCTGGTCAATGTTTTCATAATTGTTGGCATAGAGCACAAAATCCACGTTCCATCCTTTGAGCACATTCTCTATGCTGGTTACTGGAAGCACAATACGGGCATTGGTCATGCTGGGACTCATAATGATGGCCCTGTCTATCTGCCCAAAAGCATAGCCCGGCTGAAGATCGTCAAGCCTTAAAAAGGCGCCGATCTCTGTGCCGTAACCCAAAATATTGTTCTGCTGCCCTTGCGCAAGCGATCCCATATCATCGGCAATGATAATCATGTCTCGAATATATTTTTCGCCCAAAATCCGCAGTGCTTCCAGGGTCTCAGATTTTCCAGCTCCGGTATCCCCTATAAGCAGCATGGTGGCACTGCTGCCATTGGTAAGCATGATGTTAACCAGGGCTCCATGGTAAGGAAAACGCCCCCTTTTCATCATAATGATGTTGTGCAGCGTTAAAACCATTTTTTTAAGATAGCCAAAATACCCAAAATTTTTGCTGTTGGGTACTGCAGCTACCATCATGTCCTGTTCCAGATCATCATAGAATACAGTCGGATATTCTCCCAGATCCTTTACTTGTTCTTCTTGGACACCAAAGGCATAAACCGCATCCGGTTTTTTGCTGACCTCATCATCTTCAACCATCTCAAAAAGGTTGGCCAGCGAAAAACCCAATTCATAAAACTTCTGATGAATAAAAATATGGATATTGAGCGGCCCGACCTTTGCCGGGTAACAAATCCACTGGTCAGGGTCAATATCCACCAATTCCAGCGGATTTCTGTCCACTTTTACAAATCGGCCGGTCCGCTTATTCATGGGCGGGTTCAAAACCAGGGGCGGATAAACCAGGGCTTGCCTGATGAGGGGTATCCCCTCCAGTTTTTTGTATGGGCCTTGGGGTAAATCCACCGGTTTGGGCTGGGCAATGACAGCAACCTCTGTACCCGCGCTTACCTGTCTGTAGACCCTGGGATGCTTATTGGTCAAATTTTCCTGCAGATCCCTATAGGTTCCCCTTACCAAATGGGCAAGCATTTCTACGGTACTATTAAAGATCCGGTAAGGCCTTTTATCAAAAGCTTCTATGTCTGAGGTGCAGATGACAAAACGATCATAGTAGCGCCAGTAATTGTACAGGTATTCAATAAATTCACTTAGACTTTTCTTGTGTTTTAAAAATAATTCTGAACCTTTGACCATATTGGGCACCACATCGGCAGGAACCCTGACCAGAATTTTCAGTGTATGGGCCAAAGTCGCAATTTGTACATCATTGATTTCTTCATCGCCCAAAAAAGCCAGTAGAGGCGATTTCCTCCTATTCAAATAATGGATGCATCTGGTAAGAATTTCTTTGAATAATTTGCTGCCCAGAAGCTCCTCGGACGTTTCGCATATCCGTGTTTTTATCTTGATGATGACTTTTCTTTCAAAAATTTTATAAGAATAAATGTCCATGATGCCATCCTTTATTTTGCCAATTGCAATATATTGTATACATCATCCCGTTCAAGCTCCTGGAAATTACCCACAGTCCCAAACTCGATGCATTTATCAGCCATGGTGGAAAAATCCTTTGCTCCGATACCTGCATCTGCCAAACGCACCGGCAAATGGATCTTTTTGTAAAATTGCTCCAGTTTGTGTATGCCCGCCATGGCCGTTTTTTCCATGTCATCAAAATCAGGCTCTACGTCCCATATCCGGGAAGCAAATTGAGCAAATCTGGGCAAATCTCTACGGTAAACATATTTCATCCATGCCGGGAAAATGATGGAAAGTCCCGCACCATGGGCAAGATCATACATGGCACTTATTTCATGCTCTATCATATGGGAACCCCAGTCACCGATTCTTCCCGTACCAAGCAGATCATTATGGGCTAAGGTTCCCGCCCACATAATTTCTGCCCTTGCCTGATAATGGCAAGGTTGTTTTAGGACAAAAGGAACATATTTGATGATAGTCCGGACCGCTGATTCACAGAGCCGGTCAGTCAGATCTGTATATTGTACGGTGGTAAAATACCGCTCAAATATATGGGCTATGATGTCCGAGGCGCCGCAGGCTGTTTGGTAAGCAGGCAGGCTAAACGTGGACTCTGGATTCATGACTGCAAACCGTGGCCTTAAGTGCTCGCTGGTAGCCGCCCGCTTGTAATTGTCTTTTTCATTGGTAATGACCGAGCCCACACTGGCTTCGCTCCCTGCAGCAGGAATGGTAGGCACAGCCCCCACAGGC
>PWYO01000116.1 GCA_003567835.1 Actinomycetota bacterium
AATCAAGAATCTTTTTTACAACCTTATAATCTTTAAATAAAAGCAATAATCCTCATCTTATCCCCGAAACTTGGGATAAATTAGGGACCCACCTCATATATCTTCTGTATATGCCTCAGCCCAGAACTTATTTAAGCCTACCGGAGAATCATCTTCTACAATATGATACTTAAGACCATTTTCTTTTTTCTGCCTGCCTCTTGTAACATTATTATAATATCCATAGCGGTCAGCGTGGCTATTTTTTACAATGTTGTCCAGCAAAGATTTTTCATATTATTCAATTCCTTTAAAAATGGTCCGAAATTGCACGATCTGGGAGACCTTAATAGGTCCATATACATCCGCTGACCATGTTGACAATCTCCTTAAATGTTCATAATATGTGAACTAATAGTTTATAAATCATGAACATGGCTTCATAAGGATTCAATGAAATGGATAAAATCTTTTCAACTCCTGAAAGATTAAAAATTATAAAATATATCATTTTTAAAGAAGGACCATTAAGTGTAAACGCTGTGGCAGATTATCTAAACTTAAGCAAAGGGTTGGTTTCTAAATACTTAGAATTGTTGTTACAGAAGAAAATTACCAATAGGTCGAAAGGAAAATACCTGATTGCTGATTCTGCGATTACGAAAGCTATTAAGATTTTTTTAAACATTTCAGGCATAGATATAGCATTTTTTAAAAAATTTAAATTTGTAAAATCGGTAGGTCTCTATGGAAGTTGTGCAAAAGGTGAAAACACGGAAAATTCAGATACAGATATATGGTTGTTGATAGATGATGTTAAAGATGGGGAAGTTGCTTCGCTAAGTTCAGAAATAAGCAAAAAAATAAAAAATGCACAATCGATATTTTTAACAGAAAAGAAACTTGAAAAAATAAAAAAAGATGATGAACTTTTTTATCATTCATTATCATTTGGTTCAATCATTATTTATGGAGAAAAAGATGCCATTTGATTACCATGATTGTATAAAAGCAAATCTTCTTCGCAAAATCCCACCTTCTACGCAAAAAGCTTTTCAATCGTTAAAAAAAGCTAAATTTTGGCTGACAGAATCAAAAAAGTCTTTGGAAGGCAGTGCAACTAGTTCTTCAATCATTGCATCTTATATGTGCATGTTTCATGCTGCTGGATCAATTCTCTTTTTTGAAGGTTATAGGGAGAAGAGTCATGCATGTATTGCAAGATATCTGGAAGAAAAATATGTAAAAAACCATGTATTGGATAAAAAGTGGGTTGAGCTGCTCGACCATAGCAGAGAAACAAGACACAATGACCAATATAATCTTAGTTTCTTTTCAACAGGAGATGATGCTGATAATGCTTTGGAATCTGCAAAATCGTTTTTAAATGAAATGGAGAGCTTGCTTAAGAAAATATCCAAATAGAAGAATGGGTCACTTATAATCACATGTTCTATTTCTTGTAGTTTCTTTATAATTGGTTCGAAATTTCATGATCTGGGGAAGCCAGTCTATGCAATCTACAGCGGCTTTCCACCAAAAATGGGAGGGAATCACATTCTCTAACATTATAGCGGTTTGATTCGTCTTATTGATTTTTTATAGTAACTTTTATAATCGATTTAGTGTACTTTTCTTTAAAAAATCGGAAACGCGCCTGATCCTATAGCCATTATTTAACAGTGATTGAATGGTTTTTGGTTAAATATGGATACCTGCAATATAGTCCATTTCACTTGGCTGATACAAGTGGACCTGTATATTCTCCTAATAACCGGGCGGCATATGGTATTGCCTGCATGATGTCTTCTTTTTGAAGCTCAGGATCATCAGTCAGTATTTCCTGTATATCCATTCCTGAACCTCATAATTTCAAAATAAATAATACCGTTATTCTCATGCCTCTAATAGTGGCCTGGCCCATGCATATGTCAGGATGAATGGTTATTCTATTTCGTTTTTTAGACATCATATCACCTTTGAATGTTACTCCAGTTTCATTCAATCAAATCTCTACATGGTTATTGCATAAACTCAAACGTATAAGGATTTCCTTCTGGATCCGATAACCAATAATCCCGCACTGCGTTTTATGCTTCATGGACCAAATCCTTCACGCCCTTTTGGATCCCATCTTGGGACATCCATAGGTATTAAGACCATGGTCAAGTCTCAAGCCCGGCTCAGATGGTCATTTTTCCCATGGACAAAAGTCCCTATCTCAGTCTAAATCATGGCCTGGCCCGGGTTTTGCTGATTTTAGATGTCCTGGCTCCGTGGCTACTCCAAGACAGCGAATTTCTTATATAAAAATGTATGTCTGAACACTGCTGATTGGCTTTCAGATCCAGTGTTTCTGTTTGTTGCATAACCCTGTAGTACGAAGCTGACTGCCGGAAATCTTATCCGAAAACATGCCCCAGCAGCCGGCCAATTCGGATACGGCCCATGGTTCTATTCCCTGGTCTTAGAGACAAGAGGCGCAATCCGCATCTAGAGCAATCATTTTTTCCAATAGAGTGGCCATGATTGTCTCCGCAAAAAAATGACATCCCCATGCCCGATATTTTGATACTGGCAAGCTCATGTGGTAATGGTCTTTAAGGGGGTGGGCAAAAAAGCTGCATGCAAACCTTTTGCTGTTTTAAGGAATCTGAGGTTTTTGGATAGTGTTTGATTCAAGTATGCAAACTGGCGCCAATGGTCCGTAGCCAACCGTTTGGCGATTGGGTACAACAATGTTTTGACTTCCACGCCCTAAGAAGTATAATAACTAGTGAATGATTAGGGTACCTAATCATTCAGTTTACTGAACATATTGGTTACCTGATTATTCAACAGTACAAAATATTAGGTGGAAAAATGGACGAATTATTGCTGCAAAACCCATGGTGGACTGATGGCAAGAACATAGAAAATGACGTACATATAAGGAAATTAAAAAAGCAAACCTATATACACAGGCCTACGCTTTTTCAATCTTCTGAGCTTAAAAAAGATGCAGTATATACGCTAAGAGGCGCCAGACAGGTGGGTAAAACAACATTGGTAAAATTAATGATCGAAGACCTGCTCAAACAAGGCAACAATCCCAGAAACATCTTTTATTATGCTATGGATCTTGTAAAAGACGCAAAAGAACTTTTTGAAATATTTGTATCTTGGTACCAAACAGTAAAAGAGGAAGACCATAGAAAATATATCTTCTTTGATGAAGCTACTTTTGTAAAAAACTGGGAAAAATCAATCAAGCATATTGTTGATACCTTTGGTTTGGATCATAAAACTTTTATCTTAACCGGATCCTCAGCAATTGATCTCAGAAAGGGTTCTGAAAGACTTCCAGGAAGAAGGGGGGTACCCAGGCCGGACAAATTGCTTCTGCCATTATCATTTCGAGAATTTTGCAATCTCACCGGTTTTAAAATCTCCCAAGCATGCCAAGGCGGCTTCAATCTTGACTTGATCAGAAAAAATATTCCTGAAATGAAAATAGTCCACAATGCGCTTGATTTATACCTGGATAGATATCTTGCTTGCGGTGGTTTCCTGGAATCAATCAATTCCCTGTTTGGCAGCAATACCATAAATGAAGAAACATTTGAAAGATATATATCGGTTCTGTTCTCGGAAATAGAAAAAGTTGGAAAATCAAGAATCATTTCAAAAAGTGTCCTCTCTTCTATTATGGATTCTGTGGGCAGCACCATTAGTTGGAACAAACTGGCAAAAAAATCGGGTGGTATTTCTACAAATACCTTGATTGACTACGTGACTGTTTTTTCCGATTCTTTTACCCTTTATTATATGGAACACTTTGATATGAAAAAAGAAACAGGAAACCCTGCAAAACAGAAAAAACTATACTTCTTTGATCCCTTTTTCTACCATATAATTTCACAAGTCATTCGTAGACCTTATATAAAAATACATAAGCCTTTTATCATAGAAAGTACAGTAGGGGCACACCTGATTAGAAACTTTGAGGAAAATACGTATCAGGGATTTTCAAATATTGAAAGTGTATTTTACTGGAAGTCAGCTAAAGGCAAGGAGATAGATTTTATATTAAACATACCTGGGGAAAAAACACTGCCTATTGAAGTAAAATATCAAAACATCATCAATCCAATAGATTATTCAACCATTAAAAACACATTTAAGGAAGGAGTGGTTGTTTCCAAAAATATTTTCTCAATAGAAAAAAATATGGTGATACTTCCTTGTTCCTCTTTCCTATACCTGTTAGGCTAAACATGCATTCTATGGATCTATCCTGTTGAAAAATTTTTTTAAACAGGGATTGTATCAAACCAGAGGCACAGCCATGTTAATAAAAGTTCATATCTATAGCCTGGTATAGAATGCATTGAAAAAACCAAAGCAAAATAGAAAAATACCATAGTCTTTTTACCATAAGTGCATATTTGGGGCTTTCTGATCCTATCTATTTCAATAATAACCATACAACCTTTCGTTCATGCTTTTTCAATCTGAGGTAGCACATTTTGTCATATTTTTACAACTCGCAAGGGTTTCGCA